>JBFRWJ010000591.1:0-11913 GCA_051439525.1 Spirulina sp.
ATATTAGGATTTTCGTCAGTGTTTAGCTTGACGACTTTAACTTGTCCTTCGTATTGATTGGCAATTTCTTCGACAACGGGGGCAACCATTCGACACGGACCGCACCAAGGAGCCCAGAAATCGACCAGAACGGGAACGTTGCTGTCTAGGACTTCATCCTTAAAAGTACTGTCTGAAACTTCTGCTGGCATAGGGTGGAATTCCTCTAGCTATCAAGTCTGTATACTATCCTAGGCAATTTTACCATAGTCGCAACTCGAAGGATGAAGGATGAAGGAAGTTCGGAAGGATGAAGGATGAAAGATGAAGGATGAATTTGTTCCCCCTAGTGTCGATTGCCCCTTCAAGCCTATAATTGGTGTTGGAGTTGGGGATTCTGCTATGGAGCGAGACCAAACGCTGAAGGCGAAAATGCCCAATAAGAAAGCACCCGAACGAAGTTCGGGCGCATTAGTGGTGTGAGGAGTGAACGGAAACATTCGTCTCCGCTTATTCCATTGTAAGCTACTGCTCTGGAAAAACCAGAGCATATTTATGCAAAATGCAGATTTAGTTGAGAGTTGAGAGTTGACAGTGGATAGCGGACAGTGGGCGATCGCTACTCGGTAGGGCGATCGCTAATGGTTTCCGCTTCTGCCAAGGCGATGATTTTACCGTCTATCTTGCCCGCTAAAGCATCGGCGGTCATTTGGGGCGATCGTGACTGACGATACATGACGGCGGCAAATCCCCCGGTGCTGTCCCGTCGAAAGGAAATTAAATCCCCCTGAAAGGACATTCCCATCAGTTTCATGTCCGCTTTAACGCCGATGGAGTTATCTCCCATCTCTTCGGTGGGTACGATTTGCATTTCGGTCAATTCGGCGAGGGGAACGTTTTCGAGTTTCTCTTGAATTTGCGCGATAATACTTTGCTGGAGGTCGGGACTGTCCTTGAGGAGTTGTAAGCTGGCATCAAAAAAATCAATATCGGCGATCTCGCCGGTAAATCCAAAAACAACTTCTAAACTCCCGGGATGGTAGAAGACGAAAAACTCTTGGGGCTCGAGGCCGCCTTGGCGAAATTGATCGCTCAAGGCCAGAAATTGTTGGGCAATTTGCGCGGATATTCCGGGAGGAAGCTCTCGAAATCCCTCGGGTAAGTCTTCTAAGGTTAAAAGACTGGCGGTAAATTTGTTCGTTTGTTCGACCCGATTGTCTTCGGTTTGAATGGGGGGGGCAGCTTGCCCGGGGATGGTGGTGCTGCCCCCCAGTATCGCGATCGCGCCGAAAATGAGTAATATTTTTTTCATGGGTTGGGTTAATAAAGGGTCATTAATAATTGTTTATTATGCTTTTGTAGCGCATAACAAGCCAAAGCGAATTAACCCGCGCTGATAGCCCCGACGCATTAAATCGAGAGAAAGCGCGGCCTGCAAGGTTTCCCAATTGGTATTAAACAAACCGAAAAGAGAACTCGGTTCAAAAGCGGAGTCGATAACCCGATCCCAAAAGGGGGCGACGGCGATAGACCAGTCGTCAGTACGAATATTTTGCCACCCGCACTGATGCGCGATCGCGGCGTATTCGGGCAAGGAAATAACATGAGGCAGACAATAGACGCGATAAATTTCTTCTAGATGTCGTTTTTCGTCGGTTGTTAGTTCCCCGGCCAGAGAAGTCAGGGGACGATGGCACCAAGTTGCCAAAATAAATGTGCCTCCGGGTTGCAAGACCCGGTAACACTCTTGAAGAAATTGGCGTTTATCCGGCATGTGTTCCCCGCTCTCTAACGACCAAACGAAGTCGAAAGAATTGCTCTCAAAGGGGGTTTCTAGGGCGTTGGCGATCTGAAATTCTATCTTTTGGTCTAATTTAGATTCTGTGACTCTTTCTGCCGCTCTCGCGGCTTGCACGGGACTGAGGGTAATTCCAGTAGCGCGGGCATTATATTTTTGCGCCAAATAGAGGGTACTGCCCCCAATGCCGCAACCGACATCGAGAATATTTTGAGTCTGTTTGACCCGAGCCCAGTAGAGCAATTCTTCAATCAGGTCGATTTGTGCCTGTCGTCGGTTGATTCTGTAGGTTCCCGATCGCCCGTAATATCCGTGGTGCATGTGTTCGCCCCAAATCTCTTCCCAGAGTCCGCTCGAAGCATCGTAAAATTGGGCGATTCGGTCGTTGAGCGCAGAAGCATTCATAAAAATAATTTTCCTGTGATTTTCATTAGGAATCAAGACATTAGGGATTGTAGGACAAACACGAGAATTTTTCGATTTTCTCCATTCATCCTTCATCCTTCATCCTTCCGACATTCCTTCATCCTTCCAACATGAGCTTATTTTTTCACGAACAATTATATCGATCGCCCGAGTTAATGGCCAAGCTGGCTGAATTTCCCGTTACGATTTGCGGTGCGGGAGCATTGGGGGCGAATTTAACGGAAAATTTAGCGCGATCGGGGTTTGCACAATTAACGGTTATCGATCGCGATCGCATTGAAGAGCGCAATTTATCGACGCAGCCCTATTATAAATCTGATGTGGGGGCTTATAAAGCCAAGATTTTAAGTAATGCTCTCTATCGCGCGATCGGGGTAGCAGTCAATGGGAAATCGAAGGAACTTACGCCAGAAAATTGTTCCCAACTCCTGCGCAATGCCAATTTAGTCATCGATACTTTTGATAATAGTTCGTCTCGGCAAGCGGTGAAAGATTATTGCTGGCAAAATCATCTTTCTTGTCTGCACGTCGGACTCTCCAGCGACTATGCAGAAGTAATCTGGAATGAACGATATCGCGTCCCTTCTCCTACTAATGACGACATTTGCGACTACCCTTTAGCCCGGAATTTGGTATTGCTTGCCGTTGCCGTTGCCAGCGAAATCATTATCAAATTTGTGGCAACAGGGGAGCAAGATAATCAGACAATTACCCTCGGTGATTTTGCCGTTAAACCATTGGTTCATTAGAGTGTATTTTCAGTCTATCGATTAATTAATTTTTTTCTTAAAAATAATGCTACATCGTCTATTTGTTTGGATTGGAACATCGTTAAAAGCTTTAACTCGAAGTCGTTTTCTTGCTTGGAATCTTTTCTTGGCTTTTATTCCTTTAGTTTTGAGTATTTGGCTCTTTAAACAGTCTCGAACTCGCTCTTGGTTATGGTGGTTGGGGGTGTTGACTTTCGTCGCGTTTTTGCCCAATGCCCCCTATCTTTTAACAGATACGGTTCATTTAATTAACTTTATTCGTGCCGGATATTCGATTTGGATCGTCACTTTAGTTTTGATTCCTCAATACGCTCTCTTTCTGGTTGCTGGATTTGGTGCTTATGTCATCTCTTTAATGAATTTAGGAGATTATTTAAAACGGTACGGAAAATCTCGATTTATTGTTCCCTGCGAACTCATGCTGCATTTCCTCTCTGCCGTCGGCATCTTTTTAGGACGCTTTCAACGTTTTAATAGTTGGGATTTTGTCACCAAACCTTTCCAAGTTTTTAGCACGGGAATTGAGAATTTTTACAATCCCAAAACTGTTTTAATTATTGGGATTACATTTATCGTTTTAACCGTGCTTTATTGGTTGGGGAAACAAATTGCGATCGGGTTGACTTTGCGATTGCAGCAAGTCAAAAGAACGATGCGGTAGGGTGCTGTTCGCGATCGCGTAACGCACCATTTCAATGCAAAATTAAAAATTGAAAATTCAAAAAAATCACCTCTACTCTATTTTGTTAACGTCAGTTAGGCGAACTCACAAAAAAGAAAGAGAAAGAAAGGGCAAGCCTTTGTAGGCAAACTCGAGGTTAATTTAGTGGGTGGAAATTAGGTTTGAATTTCAAAGTTCGCTTTCGGGAATTTCTTCTTTAAAGTCGATCGCTAACTGCATGGTTTCTAGTACGAGAGCGCGTAAGTCTTGAGTGAGCGTAAAAATAGCTTGGGCCCCGAACCAGCGATCGAAGATCGTGACGTAGGGTTCTTTACCGTGCAAATATCCTTGCATGAAACGCACCAGCGAATAATTGACCCAATATACAAATTGCGAGTTATTCTCTGGCATCATGCAGGCGATCCCTTCTTTGGAAAAATATCCGGACACTTCAAAATCTTCGCGGTTTTCAATGGTTTGTAACCATCCTTCTAACAGAATTCCATCCGCCGCAAATGCGTCAACTTTGCCCTGTTGCAGCGCTTCGTATCCTTCGGCATGGTCGTTGACGATAACTATTGTCCCTTGGGGTTGAGCGCGGCGAATGGCCAGTTCGTTTGTCGTGGTCGCGATCGCGGCAATTCGTTTGTCGGCCAAATCCTCGGACTCCCAGATTCCTTGACCTCGTTTGACCAGCAGGCGCGTCCCGGTTTGACCGTAGCTGATGGAAAAGTCAATGACCTTTTCCCGCTCCCAAGTGTAGCTGCTGGCATCGCAAACAATATCCACTTCACCCGCGAGAATTTTAGGAATTCTCTCATCTGGATTGAGGGCGATGAGTTCTAATTCAATTTCTTTCCCCAGTTCTTGCGCTAACTGAGCTTGGATCAGTTTTAACATTTCAATCGAATACCCTTGTAGTTTGCCGCGATCGTCGGCAAAGGCAAAAGGAAGGGCTTCGCGACTGGTTCCGGCTGTGAGGGTTCCGGTACGAGCCACTTTTTCCAGTACGGTTTCGGCGAGGGCATTCGGGGAAGCGATCGCCATGCCGAGGAGGGTCAACCCCGCGATCGCAGATGTCTGCAATCGAGCGATCGAAAGTCGGAAGGAAGTCTTTTGAATCATCGTTGAGATGGACATTAACTCTCTATTTTGTGACTTTGCAAAACTTTCTCCCCGTGGGGGGAGAAAGTGCAAAACAATCATCTCACTATTATTTCAACATCAGCGCGACTTGTTTGGCAAAATAAGTGAGTATTAAATCCGCCCCCGCCCGTTTCATACTGGTGAGCGTTTCTAAAACAATCTTTTTCTCATCGATCCATCCTTTTTGTGCGGCGGCTTTAATCATAGCATATTCGCCACTCACATTGTAAGCAGCAACGGGCATATCGCTAAATTCTTTGACGCGGCGAATGATATCCATATAGGCTAAAGCGGGTTTAACCATAACAATATCAGCCCCTTCGTCAATATCCAACTCAACTTCTTTGAGGGCTTCATCCGTATTCGCCGGATCCATTTGATAGGTCTTTTTATCCCCAAACTTAGGCGCTGATTCTAGGGCATCTCGGAAAGGTCCGTAGTAAGCGGAAGCATATTTAGCAGAATAAGCGAGAATCCCCACATCAATATAACCTGCCTCATCCAAACCCGCCCGGATTGCCCCGATGCGACCGTCCATCATATCCGATGGCGCAACCATATCGGCACCGGCTTCCGCTTGAGAAACGGACATTTTTACCAAGACTTCTACCGTTTCGTCATTGAGAATTACGCCATCTTCCACAATACCATCGTGACCGTAGGAGGAAAACGGATCGAGGGCTACGTCGGTAATGACTACAATTTCGGGAACTTCTTTTTTAATCGCGCGGATGCTGCGCTGGACCAACCCATCGGGATTATAACTTTCCGTGCCTTGATTGTCCTTCTTTTCGTCAGCAACGAGGGGAAACAAGGCGATCGCATTAATTCCCAAGTTATAGGCATCAGCCACCTCTTTGACGAGCAAATCGAGAGAATAGCGATAACATTCTGGCATGGACACGATTTCTTCTTTTTTATTTTCCCCTTCCATGACAAAGACGGGGTAAATTAAATCATCAACGCTCAGTTGCGTTTCTTGTACCATGCGACGCAATGCTGCCATGCGACGCAAGCGACGAGGGCGCTGAACGAGATCGAGGGGGTTTGAGGTAGAACGTGCTGAAGGCATATAACTTTGAGGACAAGCGAGAGGTCGTTCAATTATGGTAGAGAGGAACGTCACCCTCAAATTAGAAGTTTTATTAAGTTTTCCGACTTTCCCCGATCGCCGATCGCTGTCAATCATTGTCGATCGTTGATTTCTAGAGTCAAGCAATCGGGATTTTTGAGGATAAAAATGCCATTTTCTCGCACGAGATCGCCCTGACAAGAAATCGGCAAACGTTCTTGATAGGCTTTAATGGCTAAAATATAATCGCGATCGAAGAGTTCTGTTTTGATTTTGTACAATTTATTGACAACAACCCCTAAAATCGAAATTTCTCCACTCAGGCGATCGCGATTCGGGGAGTGCAATTGTATAACCATTCCTTGAATTGTAATATTATCGATCGCTGTAATCAATTCCCTGATAATATCGAGTTGCGATTGCTGTTCTGTTTTTTCTAAAATTTCCATAATTTCCGACATTCGCAGGGAATAATCATCAAATTCGCGATCGAGAGGAAGTTGAATTTTCAAGCCATCTTCAGCAAATGTCTCTCGCGTCCAAATAGAAAGGCGATCGGGTATGCGATTTTGTTCGCGCCATCCCCTAGTGGCGTGACACAACTAAAATAATGCAGCGATCGCCAAATATTTTCCCACCCCTGCAATTTCAACAGGAGATTATTACCTGTTTTCTAAATCTCTTGAAAGCGTTCTAATAGCCAAGCACCCACTTTACTATGACTGCTTTTTCGAGTCCGTCTAAGGGCTGATTCTAATAGCGCTGTTTCTAAATTGGGTAAAACATTCGATCGCTTAATTCTTTTGCTTTCTTTCTTGTCAATTGTAAAGGCGATAATTTGCATCTTTTTGACATCAACGATCCAATATTCTGCAATTTCTAAACTCTCGTAAAGCAATCGTTTTTCTCCTTTGTCATCCGCAAGGGAAGTATTGGCAATTTCGATGACTAAGGCAGGGGAGGGATAGCGATCGAGTTGAATAATATTCGTACCAAAAGGAACGACATTGGCTTGTTTGCCGATATAATAAGATAAATCGGGCTGAGCGCTTTGGTAGCCCGTTTTGTGATAGGTACAATTATCGAGACAAGTTAAGTCGATGTTTTTTAAAGTTGCATAGAGATTGATGGCATAATTAATAATTGAATGGTCGCAAGCATGGTCGTGTCCGAGAGGTGACATTTCTATTCTGAGTCTTCCGTTGTTGTAATAAAATTTTGCTTTCTCATAGTCTGGATTTTCCGTCGCTTGGATATATTCGTCCCATGTTGCTCGAATCCAAGTGTCCGCAGGAATTTTAGCTTGAATGGTACTCATGGCGAGTTTGAATAGTAAAGAAATATTGGCAGAGCGATCGCCCTCAGTCCCTAACAAAAATGTCAATTCTGGATATTGTCTATAATAACACTACAGAGGCGCGATCGCAAATTATAGCTTTCATTGTGTTTAAGGCTATTGTGGTTAGATACAAAATACATCCCGATTGTTTACAATCGTACCAAAATTTGGCAAGTTTCCGAAATGGGCGCGATCGCAATTGTAGAGAAGCTCGCTTTCTTGCGAGATAACCGATTATGATTGACCATCGAATTAAAACGAAAAAACGCTATAGAAGCGCGATCGCTTGGCTTTTCTTCCTGTTACTATCGGGGAGTGCTTTTTATTTTCTCCTCGTCAGGCGAGGTTATCTCTTCCCTGTCAGCGATTTATGGGACATTCTGACCAATTCTGAAGTTTCTAGTCTTTTGCATTCTGCTCCCGATTATAGTCATTTACTGAACTATAATCGCAATATTCCCGACATTCTCAATATCGCGGCGATCGATACCAACAAAACCTCTATTCTCATCGATAAATCTCAAGGGATTCTGACCCTATACTACGATCGCCAACCCATTAAATCCTATCCCGTAGTTTTCGGGGGAAATCCGACGGGAGATAAACTCCAAGAAGGGGATCTGAAAACCCCCGAAGGTATTTTTAAAGTGCGCGATCTCTATCCCCATCGCAGTTGGTCTAAATTCATCTGGATCGATTACCCCAATGCTAATTCTTGGCGCAAGCATTTGCAAGCCAAACGACAAGGAACAATCCCCGTTAATGCTACAATTGGCGGTGAAATTGGCATTCACGGCGTACCCGATGGCATGGACGCTCTCATTGATGGCAAAAATAACTGGACATTGGGTTGCATTTCCCTGAAAAATAAAGATGTGGATGAATTATACAGTGCGATCCAAACGGGAACAACAGTAGAAATTATCCCTTAATTTCAAGAATTTTGAATTGACAGAAATTTATTCTTCCGGGTCGTAAGTCGATTGCACGTACAACTCTTTCAACTGTTTTTCATCTACCGTCGCGGGTGCATCCGTCAGCAGCGATCGCGCTTGCTGAGTCTTCGGAAACGCAATCACATCCCGGATGGATTCTTCTCCTGCTAACAGCATCACCAAGCGATCCAAACCATAAGCAATACCCCCATGAGGCGGCGTTCCATATTCAAAGGCATCTAGAAGAAAACCGAACTTTTCATAAGCTTCTTCTTTCGCTAACCCAATGGTTTCAAAGACCTTTTCTTGAATTTCTTTTTGATAAATCCGCAAGCTCCCGCCGCCAATTTCAAACCCATTATAAACGATATCATAAGCCTGCGCTCTTGCTGTTTTCAAATCCTCTAAATCTTCTGGATTGGGTGCAGTAAAAGGGTGATGGAGTGCTTCATAGCGTTTCTCGTCTGCATTCCATTCAAACATGGGAAATTCGGTAATCCAAAGCAAACTAATCTTCTCGCGATCGATGAGTCCCATTTGGTCGCCGATAACCTGACGCAATCGATCTAAAGACTTATTGACAATTTCGGCATCTCCTGCTCCAAATAAGAGTAAATGACCTTCTTTTGCCCCTGTTTTTTCGATTAATTCTTGGGTTTGTTCGGCACTGAGATTATCTTTAATTGCACTAATCGTCTCGATTTTCCCCCCTTTTTTCACGCGGATGTAAGCGATTCCTTTTGCTCCTGCGATCGTTGCTTCTTTAAATAAATCCCCCCCGGGTTTAATCCGCACGTTAGAAATTTTATCGCCCTCGGGAATGGGAAGAACTTTAATAATCCCTCCCTTTTTAACCGCACCGGAAAAAACTTTAAAACCGCTATCTTTTAAGAGTTGGGACACTTCCACCAACTCCAAACCAAAGCGCGTATCCGGGCGATCCGTTCCGTATTTTGCCATGGCCTCTTGATAGGTCAAACGGGGAAACGGACAGGGCAAATCGATGCCTTTCACGGTTTTAAAAATGTAACAGATGAGCGCTTCATTTAAAGCGATAATTTCCTCTTCCGACATGAAACTCATTTCCATGTCCAGTTGCGTAAATTCCGGCTGTCTGTCGGCGCGTAAATCTTCATCGCGAAAACAGCGTGCAATTTGATAATAGCGATCGCATCCCGCCACCATTAACAATTGCTTGAATAATTGCGGCGACTGGGGCAAAGCATACCATTGTCCCCCATTGACCCGGGAGGGAACGAGATAGTCTCTCGCACCTTCGGGAGTTGACTTTGTGAGAATCGGCGTTTCTACCTCGATAAAGTTCTCCTCATCCTCTAAAAAGCGCCGCATGGCCTTGACAACCTGATGGCGCAAGACTAAATTTTGGGTCATGCGATCGCGTCGCAAATCCAAGTAACGATATTTTAAGCGCAATTCTTCCTTAACGGGTTCCGTATCCACCGTAGAGACTTGAAACGGCAATTGTTTGCTCACCCGGTTGAGAAGAGAAATGCGATCGGCGAAAACTTCGATCTCTCCGGTGGCAATTTTGGGATTGACAGAATCTTCCGGACGCTGACAAACTTTTCCCGTCACTTCAATCACATATTCATTGCGCAACCCATCGGCATCCTCGTAGGAGTCCGGAGTCCGCTCGGGATCGCTGACAATTTGCACGGTTCCCGTGCGATCGCGCAAATCGAGGAAAATTACGCCACCGAGATCCCGACGGCGATCGACCCATCCGTAAAGGGTCACGGTTTCGCCGATATGACGGGCTTCTAGGGCAGAACAATACTGAGTACGCATAAACAATTTGGGTTTAACAAAAAAAATAACGCAGTTTTATATAGTAACAGAACTTTACACTTTGCCCATTATCTTCTTCTGTCGTTCATCATAGATCGGGACACGCCGATTGTGGAGAGAAGATTAATGGGCTTATTTGACGCATTCCGCAAAAGTGGAAGCATCCAAAAACAAGTGACCCTCGGACCCGCCGAGGCCTTTGCCGCGATTATGCTTTTAGTGGTCGCAGCAGACGGTTATCTCGCCGATGATGAGGTGCGCCTGCTGAATACGACCTTGGGACGGATGCGTCTGTTTCGCAGCTATTCCGTAGATGTCATGCGCAAAATGTTCGATAACATCTCCGGCATTTTACGTCGAGATGGGGCGGATACGCTCTTTAATGCCGCCATCGAGACCCTTCCCCACGATCTCTACGATACCACCTTTGCGATCGCCACGGATCTCGTGTTGTCCGATGGTGAAGTCTCCAAGGAAGAAGAAGAACTATTGGGAAGTTTGTGTCGGGCCTTAAATATTCCCCAAGACCAAGTGAATCAAATTATTCAGGTCATGGTGATTAAAAATAAAGGATAATCGATCCATTTCAAAATTATGAATTCAAAAGGTCGATTGGACTTGGCGAATACGATTCGCCGTCCCTCGACCTCAAAATGAAGAAGCGATTATTTTGAATTTTGAATTCAACCATCGATCGGACTCGCTCTTTGTTTTAGCATAGGAGAAAATCATGGGATTATTCGATGGATTTCGCAATAGCGGTCAGGTAAAGTCGGGACAAATTACTCTCGGTCCCGCCGACGCATTTGCCGCAATTATGTTATTGGTTGTCGCGGCGGATGGCTATTTAGCTGATGACGAAATGCGCTTGCTCAATACCGTTTTGGGTCGCATGAGACTCTTCCGCAGCTATTCCGTAGATGTCCTGCGCAAAATGTTCGATACCCTTTCCGGCACCTTGCGCAGAGAAGGCGGTACGGCACTGTTTGAAGCGGCACTGGCCACCCTTCCTCACGATCTTTACGATACCACCTTCGCGATCGCCACGGATCTCGTGTTGTCCGATGGTGAAGTCTCCAAGGAAGAAGAAGAACTATTGGGAAGTTTGCATCGGGCCTTAAATATCCCCCAAGACCAAGTGAATCAAATTATTCAGGTCATGGTGATTAAAAATAAGGGCTAATCCCGAGGTGCGATCGTGCCTAACCCATCAGGTTGTGAAACGGGCAAGATGCCCGTTTTCTGATGAATTGTTTCTTGGACTTTGCACAAGCGTCATCATCCTACAACTCCTCTCTGTACGGGAATTTTCCCACTGCCATCTCAATGACCTCTGAACATCATGAAACCCATTCTGCTCGCAATATTGGTGGCAGTCCTAGCTTTCTGTGCTACTAACTTGGAAAATCTATTTATTGTGTTAGCCTATCTCCATCATTCTCAGTATTCGTTCTGGCCGGTTTCCGTAGGGTATGTCGGTGCAATTGGGGGAATCCTATTAGGCAGCTATGGGCTATCGCAAGTTACATTAGTGATGCCTAGCGATCGGATTCATTACTTGGGATTGCTGCCTATCGCCCTCGGGATTTGGGAGTTCCTAAAGCTGAGGCATCGACTGCAGAACACTCAACCTGACATACCGCTTAGCATCAAGAAAGTTAGAGATTCACAGGTCATGATGAGGGTTGGAACTGTCACATTGGTCAGTGGACTGGATTCTTTAGTCGTCTTTGCCTCGCTATTTGCAGATACTCGATATTCAGCCGATCTGGTCATTTTCCTAACCGGTATAGGCATGGCAGTATGCTGGGTGACCTTGGCCCAGTGGCTATCTGGATACAGATGGATTTCAGCTCAGCTCAAGCGATTTGGGGATGTACTGTTGCCGGTTTTGCTGATCCTCGTCGGCCTATTTATTCTGATGGATACCCCCATAGATTTAGATTAGGCGTGTCGCGGGCCACAGTCTGTTGGGAAT
>JBFRWJ010000592.1:0-4692 GCA_051439525.1 Spirulina sp.
CCTCGCTTCCCAAATCTCCATCTCCGTAGATAACGCCCGACTCTATACCCAACTCGAAGAATATTCCCGTACCCTAGAGAGCAAAGTCGAACAGCGCACGCAACAACTGCAAGAGAAAAACACCCAACTCGAAGAAACCCTCCAAGAACTGAAAACCGCCCAGAAGCAAATCGTCGCCCAAGAAAAGCTCGCTTCCCTCGGCTCCCTAACCGCCGGCATCGCCCACGAAATTCGCAACCCCCTCAACTTCGTCAACAGTCTCGCCAACCTCTCCGAAGACCTCACCCAAGATCTCGTCGAAGAAATCGAGTGCCAAACCGACAAACTGGATTCAGAAACTGTAGAATTTCTCAACGAATCCCTCGACTATCTCAAGCGCAACGTCAGCGAAATTCACCAACAAGGCAAACGCGCCGATAGCATCATTACCAGTATGCTCATGCACGCTCGTACCGGGAGCAGCAGGCATCAACCCGGGGATCTCAACTTCGTGGTGTCAGAAGCCGTACAACTCGCCCATCACAGCCTGCGAGCCAAAGATTCCAGCTTTAATATCGAATTAAATACCCAGTATGACGATTCCATCGGTGAAATCGTCATCGCGGCAACAGATTTAGGTCGCGCCCTCATCAATATCGTCGATAATGCCTGTTATGCCGCGCGCTACAAATTCCAAACCCATCCCGATGAAGAATTCACCCCCGAGGTAAGCGTCATCACCCACAACCGCGAGAGTGAAGTCGAAATCATCATTCGCGATAACGGCAACGGCATTCCCCCCCAGATTAAAGATAAAATCTTTAATCCCTTTTTCACCACCAAACCCACCGGAGAAGGAACCGGCTTGGGTTTATCCATCTGTCACGATATTATTGCCGGACAGCATCGGGGTCGCATTGCGATCGAGAGTCGCGAAGGAGAAGGTACCCGAGTCACGATCGCCATCCCCCGGAAACTTCCCGAAAGCGACGACTCGGAGACAACACCCCAAGACAGCGTTCCCCCCCAAAGCCCCTATTTCAAAACCGATAATCACACTCCGTATTTTAAAGAGTGAACCGATCGGAGTTCTCATTCGCAATCGAATATAAATTCTTGAAATACAACTCGCTAATTGGAGAATCTAATGAACGATTTGAATTCCAGTTCCGTTTCAGCTTCCCCCGAAGCCCCGCAAGCAGAAACGATTAAGCAACTGATTAAAATGACAGGAGGTTTGGTTATTGGCCGATCCATGTACGTCATCGCCGAACTCGGGATTGCCGATTGCTTAAAAGATGGCCCGCAATCCGCAGAAGCGATCGCGCAAGCCACAGAAACCCATGCCCCTTCTCTCTACCGACTGCTGCGAAGCATGACGGGTTTTGGCTTCTTTAGGGAAGATGAAGAGCATCGCTTTTCCCTCACCCCCCTCGGTGCGGCACTGCGATCGGATGTCCCCGGCAATCTGCGCTCTTTTGTTCGCATGGCAACCGGTCCGGTAATGTGGGGAATGCTCGGGGAATTTCCCCACTCCGTAAAAACCGGGGAAACGGGCATGGAGAAAGCATTCGGAAAACCCTTCTTCGATTACTTGAGCGAACAACCCGAACAAGCCACCCTCTTCAACGAGATGATGATGAGATTGTATGGAGCCGAACCCCCCGCGATCGCCGAAGCCTACGACTTCTCAAACATCGGCACCCTCGTAGACTTGGGAGGCGGTACGGGAAACCTGCTCTCGACCATCCTCCTCGCCTATCCGAGTCTCAAAGGCATACTTTACGACCTCCCCCATGTCGTACCGGAAACCCGGGCTCAAATTGAGACGAGAGGACTGTCGGGGCGATGCGAAGCGATCGGAGGGAGCTTTTTCGAGTCGGTTCCCGAAGGTGGAGATGCCTATATGCTCTCCCATATCATTCACGACTGGGACGAACAAAAATGCCTGCAAATTTTTGAGAACTGCCGACGTGCCATGCACGGTCGGGGACGGCTTCTCCTGATCGAGATGGTCATCCCCCAAGGCAACAACTATCATCCGGGAAAGTGGATCGACCTGACAATGTTGGTGATGACAGGAGGAAGGGAACGAACGGAGGAGGAATATGCCGAATTGTTGGCAAAAGCTGGGTTTAAGCTCACGCGGGTGGTGCCGACAAAGCTGTCTACCAGTGTAGTGGAGGCAGAGCCCGTTTAAGCGCTCCATGAGGGGAATCCAAGGGGCGAATTTTCCCCTTAAAATCCTAAATCGGCCTTGGCAATTTCTGCCGCCACCAACACCTCTTCATCGGGTTTTTCGCTCCAATCCGTATCGCCGATTTCCTCATAAAATGCCTTATCGTAAGGACGAGTTCTCACCACCACCGGCATCGGCACTGCATGACCTAAGATTAACGCCTGTTGTTTGGAATCCAACTTTGCCAAAACCGATCGCAATCCTTGACCCCCAGAAACTCCCGTAAAAATAGCATTAATATCCTTTTCATCGTTTAACAAACAAGTGATGCGAGTTCCCACCTGAGACATCACCTCCGGATCGATGCCCGAAGGACGCTGATCCACCACTAATAACGTGACAAAATATTTCCGCATTTCCCGAGCAATGGTGCCGAAAATGGTTTGATGCACGATCGCGGAATCCAAAAATCGGTGTGCTTCTTCAATCGTAATAACTAAGGGTTGAGGACGATCTTGGGGATTTTTAGAGCGCAAAAAGCGATCGGCTTTGTTAACATAATTGCTGTGAATGCGACGGGTAATCATATTCGTCACCAACATATAAGACAGCATATTAGAATGGGAGCCGAATTCAATGACCACATGCCTGCCTGCATTGAGGGATTCTAAAATGCGATCGATGTAATTGTGGGCGCAAACGGGACGAATATATTTTAAACCATCAAAACGCATTAATTTCCGTTGCAACGCCATAATCGAACCCATGTGACCTTGCTTAGTTTCGCAAAACTCTTTAATCTCTTCATTGGTCATATTTAATAACTGCACCATCCAAGCTTTACCAAATTCAGAAGCGAGAATATTGGCATTATCGATACTGGCATCAGAAAGTCCCAATTCATAGGCAACCAAGCGCAAATCTTCCATTTCAATTTGGTCGTAACTGAGGAAAAGTTCTTGGGCATTCGGAACTCCCCGACGCTTGGTCGCAACGCTATCTAAGGTATAAATTTCCACCAATCCCGGAAACAATTGCGCTAACCCTTTCACCGTACTGACGTGCTTGCCTTCTTGAATCGCTTCCCAACCATATTCCGAGTGCATATCAAACATTAAATTCACCGCCGCTTGTTTGCGAATAATTCCCGAAATCAGCAAGCGGGTTAAAAACGATTTCCCCGTCCCCGACTTACCAAAAATACCATTACTTCGCTCAACAAAACGGTCTAAATTGAGACAAACCGGAACATCCATATCGAGGGGTTGCCCAACCGAAAAATTCTTGCGTTGGGGATCGTCTTCCCAGCCAAAAACAATGCGAAAATCTCGTTCGCTGGCATCAAAAACTTGACTGAAATGGGTGGGAATTGTTTTGACGGGAAGGAGTACCGCATCGCTGTTACTATTGGTTTGAAAAGAGGCAAGAGAAGTATTTTCTGCATCCGCGAGCCCCTGACTTTCTGGCGTAAACATGAGCATGGGAGATAACGTTACCATGCCATAAGTCCCGCTTCCCGCCAAAACCTCCCGTAAAAAGCTATCTTGAGGCGAAGGCGGATTGCTAAAAATTCTCGGAGTCGAAGTTCCCAGAGCAACATCCGTCAGCAGACAGAAAAACCGCGATCGCGTCCCTTCCACCACCAAAAATTTCCCGACGCGCATATCTTCAACAGAAATATCGGGATGCAAGCGCACTTCTAAACCTTGCGTCAAGGAACCTTGAATGACCGATCCGAGGGGAATATCTGGATTCATACAGCAACGGGCAATTGTACTATCTCTACAGTATATCTCGCTCGCTCCAATCTATCGATCGCGTCAATTAAAATTTAAACCCATGATAACTCGTTTATCTTGTTGCAAACCTCGTTGATGTTCCGATCGCACGAGAGCTTGCAATTCTACGCTACACTCTGGAAGCGCGATCGCGACAAATCCCAATTTTTCGTAAAATGGTGCATTCCAAGGAATATCTCGAAAAGTGGTTAGAGTAATCGCAGGAATGCCGAGTTCTCTGGCGCGATCGCAAAACTTTCTCACCAAAGCACTCCCAAGTCCCTGTTTTTGATGGTGGGGGTGAACGTCCAACTCTTCTAAATGCCAACACTCTCCCAGTTTTTCCACATAAGCAAAACCAACGGGAATCCCATCGCGATCGCCTGCCACCCAAAGCAAATCTTCTCGTTGTGCTTGTTGCAATTTTTCGCGAGAAACCGGGCGATCGAGCTGTTCTTCCGGTAACTTCAATTGTTCTAAATACTCCAAGAAATCTCTAGCAGCAGCCCGTTCGATTGCGGGCAAATGTTCTACATCTTCAGGACGCGCCAAGCGGATAGTATAGTCCTAGCCCATGGTTTGATAAAATCCTCAGTCTTTCCTTAATACATAAAAACTATTTGCCGTTCATTGTTCATTGTTCATTGCTCATTGTTCATTGCTCATTGTTCATTGTTCATTGTTCATTGTTCATTGTTCATTGCTCATTGCTCATTGTTCATTGTTCATTGCTCATTGTTCATTGTCCCATTGTTC
>JBFRWJ010000593.1:0-12483 GCA_051439525.1 Spirulina sp.
AGCGGTTCATCGCTATAAAGTAATGAAAGTTTTTCAAGTTTGTACGAGAGATTTATGAGTACGGCCACAATTGACAAAACCCAACAAAGCGTTTTACCCCCCGCAGATTCCCGCGATCGCGCCAAAAAATTAGTCCAACAGCTACAGGACGAAATTTGCCAAGGATTGGAAGAATTGGATGGGGTGGCGAAGTTTCAGGAAGATAATTGGGAGCGCCCCGGGGGCGGTGGCGGACGCACGCGAGTGATTCGCGATGGAGGGGTTTTTGAACAGGGAGGCGTAAACTTCTCAGAAGTCTGGGGAGAAACGTTACCTCCGGCAATTCTCACTCAGCGTCCCGAAGCGGCGGGACACGGCTTCTTTGCAACGGGAACATCAATGGTGCTGCACCCTCGCAATCCCTACATTCCCACCGTCCATTTAAACTATCGCTATTTTGAAGCCGGACCCGTTTGGTGGTTTGGCGGCGGTGCGGACTTAACCCCCTACTATCCTTTTGTTGAAGATGCCGTACATTTTCACAAAACCCACAAAGCTGCCTGCGACGAACATCACCCAGAATATTACCCCACTTTTAAAAAGTGGTGCGACGAATATTTTTACCTGAAACACCGCCAAGAAGCCCGAGGGATTGGGGGATTATTCTTCGATTACCAAGATTATCGCGGCAAATTGTACGGCGGACCCGATCCCAATGGAGAGGCAGCCAAATATAGCGATCGCGTCGGAATCGTTTCTCGCAATTGGGAAGACTTATTCGCCTTCATCCAAAGTTGCGGACGCGCCTTCCTTCCCGCTTATTTGCCCATCGCCGAAGCGCGCAAGGGCATGGAGTGGGGCGATCGCGAGCGTCAATTCCAACTGTACCGACGGGGTCGCTATGTCGAGTTTAACCTCGTTTACGACCGGGGCACCGTATTTGGCTTGCAAACCAACGGTCGCACGGAATCGATCTTGATGTCTCTGCCTCCTTTAACGCGTTGGGAATATTGTTACTCCCCCGAGCCCGGATCTCGCGAGGCTGAATTATACGAAACCTTCCTCAAGCCTCAAGATTGGGTCAACTGGCAAGGGTAAAAAGCCTAAAATTTGAGGGTTTCGCGAATCAATTGATAATTATCCGTCCCCTCAAAGCTAATCGGTTCGTTATGGGTGAGAGCCTTCAGTCCGTAGAATAAATTCATCAAACCGCACATCAATATTGCACCCCCTCGTAGGGTCAATAAGGATCTGCCGATTCTGCGCAATATCGATCGCGGACTGAAGGCCGCTCGTCAATCTCCGGTTTCGGGTGCTGGAAATGTTGATCGTAGCTCGAATCCGGCATAATTTTCGCCATAGACGAACGGAAAGTGGTTGTGCTGGCTGCGATATTCTAGAGTTATTCCGATGTACGAACCATGACTGCTTACCAAACCCAAGCTGCCGATACGACCATCGAAACCGAGCGCGTTCTGTTTGTCTTGATGCGTCGCTTGTCTCCAGAACGCCGAGCATTGCAGGTGCGCTCGTTTTACCGCCAAGCGCTTTTGTTGCGTTCTTTCGATTCCCCTGAAAACATCATGGCCGACGTTCCCGATACTCCTTTCGAGCTTGCCGTTGCGATCGGCAATATCTTCGACGAACTGAACTTGCCCTATTTCGTAAGCGGCGGACTGGCCAGTGCCATTTTGGGAGAGCGTCGCACTACCGAGGATGTCGATATTGCCGTCGCGAGGCTGAACGAAACCAATATGCGATCGCTGATTGACGCGCTGTCCGAATTCTACGTCAGCGAGACGGCGGTGGAAGAAGCCTTGCGAGGACAGACCCGTACCTTCAATGTCATTCACTTAATCTCGACGATCAAAGCGGATATTTACCCGATCCGCGACAATGACGAATACCGACAGACTGCCATTGCCAGACGGCGGCGCATCGAGTTAGGCGACAGCATAGCTTTTTACATTGGCGCTCCGGAGGATATCGTCCTGCAAAAGCTCGTTTGGTATCGCATTGCCGGCAATGAATCTGCAAAGCAATGGCGCGACGTTCTTGGCATTCTCAAGCTCCAAGGAGAGGCACTGGAGTTCGAGTATCTGTGGCAGTGGGGAGAAGTATTGGGCGTGCTGGCAGAACTCGATCGCACATTGGGGGAAGCGGGGTTGGTTTAGTTTCTTGCGAAAAGTGCCAAGCCACTCCTCCGCAACTCCAAGCCCTCCGAAGCGTTCATCTCGTCTTGGGAGACTTCGCTCTAACGTCATGCGCTTAACCCAAAGGACGATAGACGCGATAGTTAATATTGGGGAAGATATTATCGAGGATTTCCACCTTTTCCAACCAACCCGAGTCAATTTTCTCTTGCCGGATATCTTCGTAGAGCTTATTAAAGCGCATCAGGTGAGACTTGGTTCGGCGGGTCGCATAGGAAACCATCGTTCCCGTCCGCATAATAAATGCCCAGTCGGAAGATTGCGCCAATAATAACTCCCGCGCTGCTTGATTTAAGGCTTTTTTCTCCAACTCGTCTTTCGCTTCTCGGCAGCTTAATTCGATCATCCGTTCTGCTGTTTTATGTAGGTGAGGATAAATCCAAGCATTGGTTTCGTTGAGCCAGAACTCGTGAAATCCTTTAAATCCCCAACTAGACTGGGCGGGATAGCTCACTTGTTGAGTGGGTTCGCGCTGCAAATATTCAGCGAGGTGAATGGTATCGTAGGTATTTTGGTCGAAATGGGTTTTGCGGAAGAGAAAATCTAAAAACCAAGGCCCTTCATACCACCAATGTCCCAAAAGTTCGGCATCGTAGGGAGAGACGATCAAAGGCGGTCGTTCCATGAGTTGCGATAAATACCGCACTTGTTGTTCTCGGTTGAACATGAAATTCCCGGCGTGTTCTGCGGCTTTTTCTTTCGCCCAATAGGGATCGTAGGGGGCTTTCTCTCCCAATCCGGAATTGCGACTGGTAATTTTATGATATTTAATACCCGTATTTTTGCGCTGACCGTTGGGCATGATATAAGGCTTAATATATTCGTACTCTGCTTCCCAACCCAAGTCTTTATAAAATTCCCGATATTCGGGATCCCCGGGGTATCCCACCTGAGACGACCAAACCTGTTGGGAGGATTCTTGATCCCGGGCAAAAACTGCCACTCCCGTTTCGGTAAAAATCGGAGCATAAGTACCATAGCGGGGACGGGGACGGGCATAGAGAACCCCGTGACCGTCCGTGAGGAAATAGCGCAACCCCACATCTGCCAGCATTCGCTCCAAACCATTGTAGTAGCCGCATTCGGGAATCCAAATCCCTTTGGGGGGCCGTCCGAAATGTTCCTCGTAATGCTCGCAGGCGACCTTCAGTTGCGCCCACACGGCTTGGGGATACATTTTCATTAAAGGAAAATAGCCGTGGGTTGCGCCGCAAGTGATAATTTCCAGATTGTTGCTGTCTTGGAACTGTTTAAAAGCCTTGACTAAATCGCGATCGTAACGCTCCCAAGTGCTGCGGACGGCTTGGAATTCTTTCGCATAATATTCCGCCAGATAACGGAAATGCCCGTTATGTTCGTGGCGATCGATTTCCTTTTCCGCCAGTTCTTGTAATTTGGCGAGGTGCGCGTCAAAACGGTCTTGGAGCAGGGGATCGCGCAACATGGCAATGAGCGGGGGAGTCAAACTCATGGTGAGTTGGAACTGAACGCCATCCCGCTTCAAGCCTTCAAAAACGTGGATCAGGGGAACATAAGTTTCCGCGATCGCCTCGAAGAGCCATTCTTCTTCTAAAACGTAATCGCTTTCGGGATGGCGAACAAAAGGAAGATGAGCGTGCAGGACGAGGGCAAGATAGCCAAGAGCCATAGTAATTTCGGGGAAGGGATAATTTGCTTTCGAGCAAAAAAATTTTAGACTATTTCAAGATTCTATGCCGGATGGGGTGCTAATGCGCAAAAACTTCTGATGGGGTGCTAATGCGCAAAAACTTCTGTGACGTTCTCCCCCGACAAATCAAAGATTCTGTCGGGGGCTTCAGAAGAGAGTAAGCTGAACCCACGCTTCGGCATGGCTCAGCGACCACTCTCCTCGAGAAGTTTCTTGCTTCACGGGCTGACTACTGTCTAAGCCTCAACAAGCAGGGACGGGGCTTTCAAGGTGCGGAATTCGATTCCGCACACAGCCCCTCACGATGAGACCCACCACCCGTACATCTTCTAATGCCTGATGTAAAATCTTAATCGCCGCATTTTCATCGCGATCTAGAATAAGTCTGCACTTCGGACATTCATGAGTGCGAACCGAGAGCGTTTTCGGGACTTTTGTTCCACAACCGCTACAGTCTTGACTCGTGCCGTGGGGATTCACTTTCACCACCCGAACGCCGCATTTGACTGCCACTGCCTCCAAGATAGTAATAAATTGTCTCCAAGCTGCATCATCCCCCCGAACCCCCTGCTTCCCAAGAGGGGGGGACTAAAGGGAGGATGGTTCTCGCCAGTCCTTTAATGTTTAAATTTTCAACAGCAATTAAATCATACAACCTCGTTAGCCAGTTGGCGATTTTGTATTGAAAGTCCTTCCGTTGTCGTTGAATTTTTTGATGAATTCTCGCAATTTTATTCTGTTGTTTTTTATAGTTTGACGAAGGAGTTCGAGCCAATAGTCAATCTTTTCTGCCCGTTCTGGGGTCGGCTTAATTTTGTAGCAATAGGTTAGAATCATACTTAAGAAAACGAGTTGGGATCTGAACCGAAGTGTCAGAGATGCACTCTTGTGGAGTTAAGCCAACAAAGACCGCCAGTTGGTGAGGGAAGTTTAGGGATATCCTAACTTTAATGCGTAGTGCTATATATTGGGTCGGTAGCCAAAAGTGGGCATTTTGGAATAAATATGATAATCATTATCATTATGATGGTAAGATCGTGACTAATCGTTCCAACGGAAACGTAAAACGATCGCCCAGTTACAGGAGCAATAATAATGCCAACAAAGCGGTTTGTCCCGATCGCCCTTTCAATTTTGGCGATCGCTTCGGGGAGTTGCACCTCGAGTCCCGATCTCGCCGGAAAATCTGAAGTCAGTGGAGAGGAAACCACCGAAGAATTGCAAGTGGTGACCACATTTTTACCCATCACCCAATTTACCAACGCCGTCGCCGGCGATCGCGCCGAAGTGAAGCAACTCTTACCCACAAACGTCGGACCCCACGACTACCAAGCCAAACCTACGGACGTACAAGCGATCGCCAAAGCCGATGTTTTGGTGCAAAATGGTTTGGATCTCGAGTTTTTCTTAGAAGATCTCATCGACAATGCCGAGAATTCTGATTTAGTTGTTATTGATTCCAGTCAAGAAATTGAAACCCTCTCCTTTCAAGATGAAGGACGTGAAGAGCATGCCGAAAAAGACGAGGAAGACCATCACCATCACGAGGAAGACCATCACCATCACGGAGAAGCCGAAAAAGACGAGGAAGACCATCATCATCACGGAGAAAACGATCCTCATATTTGGCTCGATCCCAAACGAGCGATCGCGCAAGTCGAGAATATTCGCGATGGTTTAATTGCTGCCGATCCCGAAGGAAAAGAAGAGTATACTGCCAATGCAGCAGCCTTTATCGAACAACTGCAAGCATTAGATGCAGAAATTACAGAAAAACTTAAACCTTACGCCGGACAAACCTTTATTTCTTTTCACGATTTTGCTTCCTATTTTGCCGAAAGCTACGGTCTCAAAGCCGAGTTTTTAGTGGATATTCCCGAAGAAAACCCCTCTCCTCAAGACGTGCGGCGCATTATGGAAACGGCAGAAACTGAAAACCTCAAAGCCTTGCTTACAGAACCCCAAACAGGTGACAATGCTTTTGATACCCTAGCCAAAGATTTGCAGATTAAAGTTAGTGTATTCGATCCGATAGAAACGGGGGAGATTAATGCAACCGAACCCAAATTTTATCTAATCGTTATGCGTCAAAATGCCGACAATTTAGCAGAAGCCATGAACAAGGAACAATGAACAATGAGCAATGAGCAATGGGATAATCTACGGTTTGTTTGAGGAGAGCGAACTTGAGAGATACAGTATTAGACATTAAAGGGTTGAGCGTCGATCGCGAACAACGCGGAATAATCCGCGATGTTTCTTTCTCCCTAATCGCCGGAACCGATACCGCCCTCATCGGTCCTAATGGTGCCGGGAAAAGTACCCTCATGCAAGCGATTTTAGGAATTTTACCCCGGCGATCGGGGGAGGTTTCGGTTTTGGGTCAACCCCTCAAACGCAACGGCGATCTGGCGTTTTCCGTGCGCCAACAAATCGCCTATTTACCCCAAAACTTCCTGTTCGATCGCCGCATTCCCCTGACCGTTGAAGAATTGGTCGGGTTGGGGTGGGATTCCTTGGGGTTACAATGGCCTTGGTCGCATTCCCGGAAACGCCGTTTAGCAGTGCGAGAAGCCCTGATGCGGGTCAAAGCAGAGCATTTGATAGCCAAACCCATTAGCTGCCTTTCTGGGGGGGAAACCAAGCGAATCTTGCTCGCTTATTGCCTCGTGCGTCCCCGACGGTTGCTGCTTCTCGATGAAGCCCCCGCAGGTTTGGATATGCGAGGAGAGTCGGAGTTTTACTACTTGTTGTCCGAGTTGAAAAAAGAGCAAGGCTGGACGATTTTACAAATTTCCCACGATTTTGATATGGTACGGCAACAGTGCGATCGCGTTCTCTGTCTCAATCGCACGTTACTTTGCGAAGGAAGTCCGGAAATTGCTCTTTCTACAGATAATCTCATCACCGCTTACGGTTCGGATTTTGCCCCCTATTATCATTCTTGTGAGAGATAATCGAGAAAAAAATGGTTTTACCTGCCGAGATCGGACAAGTTTGGGAATTGTTTCAATTTCCCTTTATGCAGCGCGCATTAATCGGGGGCATTTTAACGGGGCTAATGGGAGGACTTTTGGGAAGTTTGACGATTTTGCGCCAACTTGCATTCTTCAGCGATGCCTTGGGACATTCGGCCATATTAGGAATTAGTTTGGGTTTGTTGTTGGGATTAAATCCTTCGATTATTTTGTTACCCTTTGCGGTAGTATTTGCCCTCGTTGTGAATTATTTGCTGGAAAGAACGCAACTCTGGACGGATGCCCTCCTCAATATCGTCTATTCTTCTTCTTTAGCGATCGCGATCGTCATCCTCAATTTTATCGGGCAGTATAAGGGCAGTCTCAATAATTTGCTCTTTGGGGATATCTTAGCCATGCAAAATTCCGATCTGATTTTTAGTGGCGTTTTATTGTGCATTTGTGCAATATTTATCGGGTTGACTCTGCGCACTCAGATGATGTTAACCTTGCACGAACCCATGGCGATCGCTCGGGGGGTTGCAGTTTCGGCCCATCGCCAGACTTTTATTGTTTTGCTGGCCTTAGTGGTGGGGGTTTCCATTAAAGCAATCGGGGTTTTATTAGTGAGTGCTTTTATTGTCATTCCCGCTTGTGCCGCTCGCTTAATCAGTCGTAATTTTACCGCTCATATTCTCTTGTCTGCCGGACTGGGTGCGCTGAGTGCGGTTTTGGGGATTGTTTTCTCAGCGTTTTTCGATTTGCCTTCGGGTCCGAGTATTGTAGTCATGCAACTGGTTATTTTTGCGATCGCGATTATTCTTCCCAAAGCTACGATTATGACTCCTTAAGGGAATGACAAAAAGAATGGAGAATCAAACGGAAATGCGATCGCATTTATTTTTCAGCAAAACGAGTCAGTAATTCTTCTCGCGATAATTGCACCAGTAAGGGAACAAATTCTTGCAAGGGTAACTTAAGGATCGGTTCGATAATCTTTGCCAGTTCCTCGTCTATTGTTTCAAATCGCGATCGCAGAAGCATTTCAATCATATTGCGTTTGGTTTGTTTTTCAACTTCTTCGCGAACTTGTGGAAGAAGTTCTTTAAGATATTGTTTGGCAAATTGGTCGTGGATGAAGCGAGTCACTTTCAAGGAATAACGAGCAATGGGAGGATTATAGCAAAGTCAGGCGATCGCGTTTCTGAGTCAGGACAAACCGTAAGATTATTGAGGAACTGCGATCGCTAGGTTTCATACTTCTTCAGAATCATCTTAACTGTGGCGATTTCTTTCCCATTTCCTCTTGTTGGGTGAGTTCTAAAAATAAGTTTTCCAAATCATTTCCCGTATAAAAGACTTCCCTAGGATAAATTCCCCTCTCGCACAGGGATTTAATGACAAGTTCGCTCTCAACTCCGCGAATATCCAGAGAATCTTTATTTTTGGCGAGATGCGTCACCTCGGGTAAGGTTTCTAAAACCTCAAAAGTACCCTCTAAATCTTTAACTTTAATGCGAAGATTCTTCTCTTCCCCTCGCATCTCCGCAATGCTTCCTTGCGCAATTAATTTGCCGCGATTTAAGACGGCAATACGATCGCAGACCTGTTCGACTTCATAGAGTAAATGACTGGATAAAAAGATGGTGACTCCTTCCCGGGAGAGAGTTTGAATAATTTGGCGCATTTCCTGCATTCCTACAGGATCCATACCATTCGTCGGCTCGTCTAAGATTAACAGTTGGGGTTGATGTAAAATAGCCAACGCCATCCCCAAACGCTGTTTCATCCCGGTGGAAAACTTGTCCGGAGTCCGTCTGGCAACATGAGTCAAACCTACTAATTCTAAAACCGTTTCGACGCGATTTTTCGGCAAATCCGGATATAAATTGGCCATGAGTTGTAAATTTTTTCGGGCGGAAAGATGGGGAATTAAAGCCGGAATTGCTCCCACTAATGCCCCCACATGACGTAAAATTTGATTGTGATTGGGAGTCACTTTACGTCCCAAAATCCTCACTTCTCCTCCCGTGGGATGGATTAATCCTAATAGCATAGCGATCGTGGTGGTTTTTCCCGCTCCATTGGGGCCTAAAAAACCAAAAACATCACCTTTGCGAACGGTGATGCTGACATTTTCAACCGCCGTTAATTTACGATACTTTTTTCTGAGATCGTGGGTTTGTAAAATAATATTATTTTCCATCTGACCCGTTCCCTACTGTTGCTTATTTACTATAATTGAGAATGGCGATCGCGCCTTTGCCAATTTTCTCCGCGTTTATGACCCAAGCAACCATTCGAGGTATGGAAATCGCAGACTGGCAAGATATTGCCGAGATTCTTCTCTCGCCAAAATGCCAGCAGGACACCTTGAGGCTTCCCTATCAATCCCGCGATCGCTTCCAACAAGGAACGGAAAAAACCATACGAGAGGATCACGGTTTGGTTGCCGTTGTCGAGGGGAAAGCGATCGGGACGATTAGTTTGCACCCCTTGAAGGAGCGACGTTCTCATGTTGGGGAGATCGGCATGGCAGTTCGAGACGATTATCAAGGCAAGGGGATTGGCTCCCAACTCTTGGAAGCGATCGTCGATCTCGCGGAAAATTGGCTCAATCTCCAACGGTTAGAATTAGAAGTCTATTGCCATAACCAACCCGCGATCGCGCTTTATCAAAAATATAATTTTGCCATTGAAGGCACTTTACGAAAATATGCCTTTTGTAATGGCGTTTATGTTGATGCTTATGCCATGGCCAGAATCCGAGATTCCCCTTAAACGGCAAAACCTTGAATGGGATTCCCAAAAGATGCGATCTCTGTTGGTTCTTCTTCGGTTTGAAAATTGCGCCAATGAATTTTATCTCGCAAAGCACGGTTGAAAATATGTACGCATTGATTGCGAGAGGAAAGGGGAGACTCGGGAGAATGAACGGCTAAGGATTTAACATAAGGACCTGCCACCAAAACATCCAAACAGGCTAATAATTCGCCAGCACCTAGCGGTGCGGTATGAGAACGCAACTTTTCTAACGTAAATCCCGTAAAGGACAGGACAAAGAGACCATTCGCTTTCATGTTCCGAGCAAATTTTGCCAGCGATCGCGCTTGCCAAAAGGGTTCGCCTCCCGATAAGATCACCCCTTGATTGAGAGGACTGCTGAGGATATTTTCGGCGAGTTCTTCGATGGAAATCAATCGATTAATGTCAAACGACCAAGTTTTCGGATCCATGCAGCACTGAAATCTTTGAAAGCAACCCTGCACGAGAACCATCGCCCAAGAATCGAGACCGTAGAATTGAGATTCATTAACATATCCCATAATATTGAGATGATCGGGCGGAATTTTTTGTAAGGCTTGATAGGCTTCCAGGGATTTTGGAGGAAATGTCATTTTAGTCATGGTTCTTGTGGAACTGCGATCGGTAGATTGCGCCTTTTCTTAAAAAAACTTAACGCTTGGGTGGTGCTGGAGAAAATTATGGAGATCGCCCCTCTTCCTATAGTTGTAGCAATTTTTGTATCGGGTGATACCCCGAAATAGAAAAACTTCATATTGTTTTCCGTTGCCACTCACCTCGCGCTCAACTAAACGCAACAATTCATCCTTTGAAGGGGCGAATTTATTCATCAATTCCCACTTGTCCGCGATATCCCGTACAAATGCGCGTTCCATCTTTGAGAATGTGAATCTCCATTTGGTCGCTAGCCCATGTAATTCGCTCTTCAAAAGCCGGATTGAAAATATGAACCCGTTGATTGCGAGAAGAAACGGGTGAATTGGGAGAATGAATGGCTAGCGATTCAATATACGGGCCATCGATTAAAATATCGAGTTGTTCGAGGAGTTCTTTTGCACCTAAAGGGGCCGTTTGAGAACGCAATTTTTCGAGGGTTAACCCCGTAAATGACATCACATTTAAGCCTTTCTCTTTGACTTTTCTCGCCAATCGTGCCAGCGATCGCGCTTGCCAAAAAGGTTCGCCTCCGGAAAATGTTACCCCTTCATTGCGCGGGTTGCTGAGGATATTCTCCGCGAGGGTATCCACGGAAACTAGGCGCTCGATCTCAAAAGACCAAGACTGGGGATTAAAACAGCCCTGACATTCTTGCAGGCATCCTTGCACCCAAACCACCGCCCGAGAACCCGGACCATTGACTTGAGACTCATCCACATATCCCATAATATTGAGATAATTGGGCGGGATCTTTTGCAAGGCTTCATAGGCCGCAAGGAATTTTTGAGATGTTGTTTGACTCATGACTCGTTTAAAGATTTAACCCGTCAATATTTTTTTGGGTTGAAGAAAATACAATTGGAAAATTATAGCGATCGCCCCTACTCCTCAGTTGTAGCAAGTTTTGGGTTAAGTTCTACCCCGAGACAGAAAAACTTTATATTGTTTTCCGTTGTCACTCCCCTCGCGATAAACTAAACGCAACAATCCATCAATCTCAAGTGCCGTGACTAATCGTCTTGCTCGCTCCGAAAGCCTCTATCTCCGCAAGCACGCCCTCAATCCCATCGATTGGTGGCCTTGGTGCGAGGAAGCGTTAAATAAAGCCAAAACCGAGGATAAGCCGATTTTTCTCTCCATCGGGTATTCGAGCTGTCATTGGTGTACGGTGATGGAAGGGGAAGCCTTTTCCAACGAAGCGATCGCGCAATACATGAATGCCAATTTTGTCCCCATCAAGGTCGATCGCGAAGAAAGACCAGATCTCGATAGCATTTATATGCAGGCACTCCAAGCGATGACGGGACACGGGGGCTGGCCGCTTAATATTTTCTTAACGCCCAGCGATCGCATTCCCTTTTACGGGGGGACGTATTTTCCGGTGCAACCCCGTTTCGGTCGCCCGAGTTTTTTGGATATTCTCCAAGGCATTCAGAATTTTTATCAAGGGGAGAAGGAGAAGTTGCAAGGGGTGAAAACGGAAATGTTCGGCCTGTTGCAGCGATCGACGTTACTTCCTAAAGCGCCGGATAATAGTCTCACTGAAGCTTTGTTGCAAACAGGGATTGAGATAAGTTCTCGCATTATCAATCGTAACGAGCCGGGGTCTCCCAGTTTTCCCATGATTCCCTATGCGGATTTGGTGGTGCAAGGAAGTCGCTTTGCGCAGCAGGAGGAGGCGAAACAAATTGCCCGACAACGGGGGGACGATCTCGCCTCGGGAGGCATTTACGACCACGTAGCGGGAGGATTTCACCGCTATACCGTGGATGCCACTTGGACGGTGCCGCATTTTGAGAAGATGCTCTACGATAACGGGCAGATTTTGGATTATTTGGCTTCCTTGTGGAATGCAGGGATCGAAGAACCCGCATACTTGCGTGCGGTGGAAGGGACGATCGCATGGTTGCAACGGGAGATGGTTGCACCCCAAGGCTATTTTTACGCGGCGCAAGATGCAGATAGTTTTGAGTCTCCCGAGGCGATCGAACCCGAGGAGGGGGCGTTTTATGTTTGGACTTATGGGGAGTTGCAACACCTTCTCGCATCCGACGAACTCGCAGCATTAGAGGCTGAATTTACCGTAAGTTCTGGGGGCAATTTCGAGGGCAAGAACGTGCTGCAACGCCGGGGGATGGGGCAGTTATCGGCAACCTCAGAGAAGGCACTTTCTCGGCTATTTTTAGCGCGTTATGGGGAGGAG
>JBFRWJ010000594.1:0-6817 GCA_051439525.1 Spirulina sp.
CACTCGGGGGGTGGGAATTGAATGCGATCGCGATCGCATTTCCGAAGCTAGTTTAAAAGCACGGGAAACCGGAGTGGAACATTTACTCGAATTTCGCCAAGAAAACTTATTTACTTGCGACTTTAGCGCAGCAACAGTCGTTTACCTTTATCTTTTACCCCATCTTAATTTACGATTGCGCCCCCAACTTTGGCAACAATTAAAGCCGGGAACGCGCATCATTTCACGAGATTTTGACATGGAAGACTGGCAATGCGATCGCGCTGTTCGAGTTGATGAAATAGTAGCAGAAGAAGAAGCCACCTTATATTACTGGCTCGTGCGATCGAAGCGACGCGATCGCTAATCATGTTCGCTCCCGTCTGGCATAATTGCCCCCTTCCATTCCACCCAAGTTAAAATTGCACTACTTAACTCCGCGCGGGATAAATTCGCATCGGTTAAATTCACTCCGGTCATATTTGTTCTGGCACAATATGCCTCAATTAAATCTGCTTTACTTAAATTAGAATTGCGTAAATTGGCTCGACTCAGATCGGCTCGATTCAAACGAGTTTCGCTCAAATTCGACTGACTTAATTCGGTTTTATCTAACTTCGCATCGGGCATCACTGCACCTTGCAAATTCACTTGTTTTAAATTAGCGCCGCTTAACACAACCCGTTCCATTTTAGCATTTTTTAAGATCGCTTCTTCTAAATTTGCACCTTGTAAATCGGCTTCTGTCAAATAAGCACCGCTTAAATCCGCACCACTTAAGTCCGCCCCTCTCAAGTCCGCACCGCGAAAATTTACTTCCCGTAAATTCGCCCCACTCATATCGACCTTTGATAAATCCGCACCTTTTAAATCAGCGCCTTGTAAATCCACCCCACAAAGAATTGCACCGATTAAATTGGCAGTATAAATGCGCTTTTCTTCCCGTAGATTTGCCCCGCGCAAACAGGCTCCCGTCAAATTTGCACCACTGAGATCGCTTCCCCTCAGATCGGCTTCAATTAAGTTAGCATCTAATAAAGTGGCTAGAGTCATATCGGCACTGCGTAAATTCGCACCTTGTAAACTTGCCCCGTGTAGATCGGCATTATGTAAGTCTACCCCAGTCATTGAGGCTTGATTTAAATTCGCACCGCTTAATTTAGCGCCTCTTAAATTCGCCTTATTTAATTGAGCGCGACTCAAATAAGAAAAAATCAAGGTTGCACCGTGTAAGTCAGCACGTCTGAGATCGATGCCAATGAGATCGGCACCGAGTAAATTCATGCCACTTAAATTAATGCCTTGAAATTGGTTTTCTCCGGTTTCGTAACGTCTAATTAATTCTTTGGCATCCATTGTTTCTCTTCCTATTTGTGTTAAATTTGAGCAAAATTAAGGATAATACGGTTTCATCGCCTGCACGATCGCTTCTGCAGCTTGATTGCTCTCATCCGGTTCTGCTAAACTGCCTGCGGTTTCATAGAGTGGTTTTTCCAAAGCGGCGACATTCGGATAACTTTCATATAAATTGAGTAATAACTCATCAAAAGAAAGCGTTCGCAAACTCGACCACTCTTTACTGGTAATTTCAAATTTATGATGTAGGGTGGAAAATGCCAAGATTTTGGCTCGCAAGGGATTAGAATACTTCATCACCTCTAAACGCACTTCAAAGGGATCGTATTCGCGAATCTTCGCGACTGTTGACGTTTTTGCGGGCTTTTTCGCGAATTCCTGAAGGGGATTAAAATTGGTATCGGGCTTGGGGGTATAGTTGGTGTTGTCATTTCCTTGTTCTCGGTATTCCCGAGGGATCGCGGGTTGAACGGCTACTGTTGCAACGGATGTATCATTCGATATCTCCTCTTCGTGCAATTCTCCTTCATCCTCATTCCCCTTTCCCTTGGGAGAATAAGCCGTTGCGGTCATAAAAGCACTGGTATCTTCTGCAAATGCACTCGCTTCTTCTAAGCTATGTCGGACAAAATGAGTTCCTAGTGTAATATCATCTCGATCGCCCGCAGCCGTCCTTGGGATTGAAAGAGAAACCTCGCGATCTGAATGGGGATAGAGAGGATAGAGGCGATCGAGAATTGAATTGCCAATATGAGAGTATTCTTCTTTTCGGTTCAGATGTTTGACAATTCCTTCCAAAGCGATTCCCACATCCTTTAAAGTCATATATTTTTGTTGAATGATTTCTAAAAGTTGCTGTAAATTGAGATTGAGTAGCTTTTGCGGATTATTTTCCCACTGACCGTAGCAAGTACAAAATAATAATTTCCGAATGCGGAGGGCTTCTTCATCATGCTCGAATTCTTGCGCAATTTCCACCAGAGGAGAAGAAGAAGGCAAAAACGAGACAAATTGAGTTTCATCGCCAACCCCGGCAAATTTAGTCATTTCGTCCCCCGCATCCTCGTAAAGCTGACCCAATTGAGCGATAATTGTATTGGCAACGAGAGAATATTCAGTTTTTCGATTTAATTGCTGAACGATTTTATAAAGAGACTCGGTTAATTTGTCAACAGTGGTATTATTTTGATAAAGTTCGAGGAGTAAATCTTGTAAATTTAAGCGCAACAGCTTATCCTTATCATTTTCCCAATGATGTTTGCAGGCACAAAAAATTAATTTCCGAATTCTAACGCGATCGCTCTCCCGTTCTAAAGCATTGGCAATTTCATCCAGTAAGACTAAAACCGACATTGCATTTTCCCCAACAGATACACCTGATTTTGACATTCTCCCATAGCAAACGCAAGTTGCTCGAGAAGGATTTAGCTCAATTGTAACGGTATTATTGCGGGAAAGTACGGACTTCAGCCCAAAACTCGAAAGGAGTTGGCGATCGCGCTCAACTCCTTTAAGATTTAAAGCAACTCCCCTTATGCGTCGATCCCCTTAGTCCTCGATCGTCACGGCATCAATATCGACCACTTTAGCTTCTTCTGTCGAGCGATCGCCTTGCTCGGTCTCTGTCTCCCGTTTATTGGTAAAATCGATCAGCATTTGCGAGACTTCCGTAACCAAGAGTCCCACGATAATTCCGTCATCGATCCAGCCGACAATGGGAATAAAATCCGGGGAAATATCCAAGGGACTCAACAAGTAAATCAAACTACCCAAAATCAGCCACCAACGGTATTTGGGATTGCGAAGAGTGTTGCGATACCAGTCGTATAGGGATTTCATGGAAATGCTCGTGGAAATATCTCAGATTTTCTATAATTCTACATTGGCAAATTCCCAGTTGATTTGCGAGTGCAGAAAACCGCTCTAGAATAGAGACAGAGAAGATAAGCCGGGAGGGAATCACGGAAATTCCAGCAAACTTCGAGGCGAAACTTCCGTATTCAGGTTAAGATTTTTTTCTCTTTTCCTACCCATTACCCATTACCCCATTACCTCCTCACAATGATTCGACTGCTATTAGTTGACGATCAGAGCATTATTCGCGAAGGGTTGAGTAGCTTATTGCAAGCGCAACCCGATCTAGAAATTGTCGGGACGGCAGAAAATGGGAAAATTGGGGTTGAATGCGCTTTATCCCTTCATCCCGATGTGGTTTTGATGGACGTGCGCATGCCAGTCATGGATGGGGTTGCTGCGACGCAAACCTTACGGGAACGAGCACCCGATATTAAAGTTCTTGTTTTAACAACTTTTGATGACGATGAATATGTCAGCAAGGCTTTAAATTACGGCGCAAAAGGATATTTGTTAAAAGATACACCATCAGGAGAACTCGCTCAAGCCATTCGTGCGGTTCACAAGGGATACACGCAACTCGGACCCGGTTTGTTGGAAAAAGCGATCGCTCCCCCGTCGGCGATCGAACCCCCTCCAGAACTTTCTCAATTAACCCCGAGGGAGTTGGAGGTGCTGCACTGTTTGGGGAAAGGGTACAGTAACAAAGAAATTGCCGCAACGCTTTATATTTCCGAGCGTACCGTGAAAAACTACGTCACCAATATTTTGAGCCGCTTAAATTTACGCGATCGCACCCAAGCTGCCTTGTTAGCCGCTCATCTCAAACAATAGTTAAAATGAGGTAAAAAGGTAACAATACAAGTTATTTTTTCAAGCATAACAGCAATGTCATTAAAAGTTACTGCCATACAAGCTCCCGATGGGGAAGAAATCTATATCCAATACGATGAATTCGACAGCGATGAATTACAGGCTGTGGGGGCATCGGATATTATTGATGATATTCAAGCGCGAACCGATCGCTTAAAATCGGTGATATCGAGTACGGTGAAAGGGTATTCGCAGACGATTCTTTCGAGTATTAAGGATGCGAGCGACGACCTCAAACCGAGTAAGGTAACGCTCGCTTTTGGGTTACAATTGGGGGGCGAAACGGGGATTCCTTTGGTGACGAAGGGAACGGCTCAAGCGAATGTTGCGGTAACGATTGAATGGGATTTGAGCAAGAAAAGTTGAGATGGCTTGAGGTTATCTGATGGCTGATTATAGCATCGATCGCTGTCGGGAATCGATGGTGAGGATTTTGAAAGGCGATCGCGCATCGACGGCGGGATCGGGTTTTATCATTCGCGATGATGGGTATTTGATGACCTGTCATCACGTTATTTATCAGTTGGAATGTCTTTGGGTTGAATATCAAGATAAGCAGTATGAGGCGCAATGGTGTGAGGAATATTCAGATCCGGATGTCGATATTGCAGTTCTGAAAATTGGGGTTGACAAAGCAACGGCGGTTAATATTATCAATCCTCGGCATTTATCGACAGGCATTACGGTTTATGGGTTTCCGCCGAAGCAGGAAAAATATTTCCCCAAAGGCTATTCTGTATCGGCACGGGAGATTCATGCGAGTTCGCCTTTAAAGGTGTTAGCAACCTATGGCAATCGGACGCTAACGAGCGATCGTCCTTGGAATATTTTACCGCGATCGCAGGCGACTTTTCTTTCTCATCGAATTGATGCGAGAGTCGATCCGGGGACGAGTGGCGGGGCGGTTATTGCTGAGGATTTAGGAGGTGTTGTGGGGGTCATTCAATGCAGTAAAAGTGATGAAAGTTACTGCATTCGTTGGGATAATCTTACAAGGCAGTTAGAGCAACTGAATTTAGAGCCGAAGCAGCAGGTTATCCGTCAGTTTTTAGAGGATATTGAAGAAAAGGTGAAATATTTGCGCTTGTTTCACGTTCCCCAAGAAAGGATTTTATTGCAAGCGCAGTATATTGATATTCAGGTGACGCTAGAACGGAAGTTTAGGCACGAAATTGAAACGATGCGAAGTTATGCGGAAGCGGAGATGGATAATCAACGGATTTATGCGTTAAAGGGGATGAGAGAGGAGAAGGAAAGAACGCAAGTTGATTGGCAGGAAGCGAGAAAAAAACATCAAAGAATGGTCGTGCTTGCGGATCCGGGGATGGGAAAGTCAACTTTGTTAAAACAGGAAGCATTGACGGTCATTGCTCGGGCAAAGGAGCAGTTAGAGGGGAATGAGAAGACGGAAAAAATTGTCATTCCTCTATTATTTCGCTTGTCGAAGTTGGCGGAGAGTCAAGAAACAATTCTGGAGCGCATTTTTGAGTTATTGCGGGAAGAGTATGGGGAACAGTGGGAACAGTGGGATCGGCAAGTGAGTTTGGAATCGTTGTTGCGGGAGAAGTTACAAGCGGGGACTTGTTTGCTGTTATTGGATGCTTTGGATGAAGTGCCGAAGGAGCAGCGTTTGGATTTAAAGGAACGGTTAAATCGGTTTGCGAAACAGTGTCCTTGTGCGATCGTGTTAACTTCGCGGATTGTAGGTTATGATGGCTCGTTTGTCAATGGCGGGAAGGATGTGGAAATCGTTCCTTTTGGAGGAGAACAGACGCGGAACTATATCGAATATTGGTTTAAAAATGCTGAGGACTATTTGCAGGATGAAACGGTTTCGGCTGAGGGATTGATTGCGGAGTTGGGGCAAAAGCCGCAAATTCAAGGGTTAGTGCAAAATCCTTTGTTGTTGTCGTTATTGTGCAGTTTGTATCAAACGAAAGGATTAATTCTTCCGGCACGTCGCACCCAAGTTTATGAACGAGCAGTGAATTATATGTTGAAGGATTGGAGTCGGGAGAATGAACGACGGTTACAGCAAGAGGGTTGGGTGTTGGCAAAAATGGAGTTATTGGAGTTTTTAGCGTATCGCATCAGTTGTCAAAATAAGGAGGTTTTTAAATTAGCAGATGTGCGGGAGAGTTTGCGGGATTATCTGGAAGATGGGAGAGCGATCGATTTTCAGCAGGTGACACCCGCCGATTTATTGGAGGAGTTGACGGAGGAGGATGGAATTATTCAAAAGTTATGGAGAGATGGAGATGAATATTTATTTCTCCATCGCACTTTTCAGGAATATCTAACGGCTGCTTATTTGAAAAGGGAGATTGTGGCAGATCGCGATCGGGGGATTGCTTTAGTTAAAGCGCATCTTTGGGAATATGACTGGCACGAAATGATTAGTTTAGTGGCGGGTTTGCTGGACGATCCGATCCCGCTTTTGCAGGCCATTCTCCGAGAAAAGGATGATATTTTTAAAACGCTGTTGTTATTGACAGGAGCGTGTATCGTTGAATGTAATACCGTCTCTCATCCCCTCATCGCTAAAATAATCACTCACATCGGTCAATTTTGGCATTCTTATATTGATGCAGAATTTATTAAGTCGGTTCTGATTGCTTTGGGGAAAATAGAGCATTTACAAGTCATTGAACTTTTAATTGCCACTCTCAATGACTCGGATGGGTCTGTTAGAAGGAGTACAGCCGATAGAAGGAGTGCAGCCGAGGGGTTAGGAAAAATCGGCAATGAGAGAGCA
>JBFRWJ010000595.1:0-15040 GCA_051439525.1 Spirulina sp.
CTTATTGAGGACGTCCAGAATCCAGAAAAACCTACATAATGATGCTTCGCAGTCTCCTTTTTTGGTCTCGCTAACCCCACCTAAATCAGAGATTTTAGGTGGGGACTGCGCTCGACATTTTGTTCAAAACGACACATTTCTACATCAACTCCCCTTGAATCAGGTCAGCTTGAAAGGAAAATCCACCTCGCCTTGTAACCGCGATCATCCAAGTAAGTAAAGTCTTCTCCGCACCCCATGCCCCCATCCCACCAAGGATCGAGAGTTTTCTGGACTGCCTTAGCCTCCATTCCCTCTACAGAAAAATGCACCCCTTGCCCCGTGTGGTGTTGAGCGTAAATCCTGCACGGGTCGTCATCGAAAATTCGCAGTGCCTTCGGAGCGTACCAAATCGCAACCCGGACTTCCGGACTTCCCAGCTTCTCTCGAACTTCCTCCATTCGCCGCGCCATCGCGATCGCATTTCGCGTAATTTCGCCATCTCGAGGAATCCACCGACCATTGCAAGTCAAATCGTCCCAAGTAAAGTAACCATTCTCCAAGACTTTATCGTCAGTCATCACGCGCCCGGCACGAGGAACGAGGATCTGGTGAGCGACACGCTTCTCCCGCTCCTCAAAGCCAAATGGAAGTCTGTCCGCCAGCTCCAGAACCTCCACGTCATACAAAACATCTTGGTTCTCATCCGGCATGGACAACATTAATAAACGGCGCGTTTCCGAATACACAATGCCCATTCCCTCTGGCAATCCCAATACCTCCCCCGTCTTGAGTCGCAAGCGCGGCAGAGGTGGCAGCAGTGGCGAAGTCGTTTTCGACTTTTTTGGCCGTGCCTTTTGCTCTGGCAAATCTGGCGTGACCTCTTGTACGTCCTGAGTTTCTAGTTGCTCTGTCATTGTAAAATTGCCTCCTCATCAATGATCGTCAACCCGAAAGTCATTGCTCGTTCGGCGCTGATTCTAATAAACTCAATCCCACCCGCCGTCCGGTAGTAGCAACCATCCGCACGAGAGCGATCGATGCTGTTCGCAATTTCAGCCTGCAATCTTTGCAGGTCTTCCTTAGCAACCAAAACACCGCTCGGACAGAGCAAAGACGCTTGTGCTGTAAAAGGTGGTGGGGAAGGCAACGATGGAAAACCGGGCGTGGTAAATTTCGGATCTTTTGGAATCATCAGATCTAGTTGTTCATTTGTTCAATATTATTGCACAAACAGATGAACTAAAAAGGATCACATGGATCTGTTAACAAAACCATGTGATCCACCCAAAAAACGATCGCATGGATTTGCAAAACCATCCGATCCTTTACATCGCTTAACAATCGCCACAATCCGCACGTCCCACGGAATCCCACCGAGTCCCACGAAGTCCCGTGTTTACAGAACCATGTGTCACCCTACATCAAAATTAGGTCAGCGATCGCACAAATTCCCAGAGCAGCAATTTACAGGATCTCCCTTTGTACGGGAATTTCAATAATAAACTCCGTTCCTTCTCCTAAATATGACTGACAGGCGATCGCGCCTTTATGATGTTCGACGATAATCTTGTAACTGGTGGATAATCCCAATCCCGTCCCGCTTCCAATGGGTTTGGTGGTGAAAAACGGCTCGAAAACCTGTTGGCGAGTTGCTTCGTCCATTCCGCACCCATTGTCCGCGATCGCGATTCTTACCCGGTTTCTCGCTAGGGGTTCCGTGCGAATGCGAATGGTTAGAGGAGCTGAAGCGTCGCGATCGCCAGCCCTCAACGCATCTATAGCATTCGTGAGGATATTGAAAAACACTTGATTGAGTTGACTGGCATAACAAGCGATCGGAGGAAGTTGTCCGTATTCCTTGAGAACTTCAATGGCGGGGCGTTCTGTGGTATTCCGAAAATGATGCTGCAAGAGCATGAGGGTACTGTCAATATTTTCGTGGAGGTTGTCAATGGTCTGATATTCTGCGTCGTCGAGACGGGAGAAAACTCGCAACCCCTTGATAATACTCGTGATGCGCTCGGAGCCAACGTGCATGGAGTCGAGAAGTTTGGGTAAATCCTCCGCGACAAATTCGAGATCGATTTCTGCCTCGGTTTCTTGAATTTCTGTGGAGGGTTGCGAGTGGCTTTGGCGATAGAGTTCGAGTAAGCGCAATAAGTTTTCAATATAATGGCGCGCTGGAGTGAGGTTACTGTAAATGAAACTAATGGGATTGTTGATTTCGCGAGCAACTCCTGCTACCATTTGCCCGATCCCCGACATTTTTTCGGCTTGGATCAGTTGCGCTTGGGTTTGTTTGAGATCGGCGAGAGTTTTTTCGAGATCGAGATTTTTCACCTGCAATTGTTCGGTGCGCTCTCGGACTTTTTGCTCGAGACTGGTATTAGATTGGGCGAGTTGTTGGTTGGCGATCGCTAAATTGGCATATAACAGGGCATTTTCAAGGGCGATCGCCGCTTGAGCAGTTAACATTTGCAGCACTTCGAGGCGATCGGGACTGAAAACCCCCGCGATCGAGTGGTGTTCGAGGTAAAGCAAACCGATGAGATTGCCTTGATGAAACAAAGGCAAACACAGGAGAGATTGAGGACGGGCGATCGCGAAGTATTCATCCCCTTCAAAATAGCTATCTTTGGCGGCGTTGTCGAGAACGAGAGTTTCTCCCGTGCGAATGGCATAGGTGAGAATAGATTGGGGCAAGTTGAAGGGGGGAAGTTCTTCGAGCGGTTGAGCTTGCAAGACTTGCACCCGCTCGGGTTCGAGAGTAATTTCCGCTTCGATTTGCCAAGTCCCCTCGCGATCGAGAATAAGGACTCCCCGTTGAGCGGCGGCGTTTTCGAGGATAATGTGCATCATTCTGGCAAGGAGTTTATCGAGAACGATTTCGCTGCCCAAGGTTTGCGAGGCTTTAAGAATGCTGGCAAAATCGATGGTATCGGTGCGGGTATTGTTGGAGGTAGTGCGGACGAGGATCGTTGCCATAACGGGAGATTTCTGCACCGAAGCAATGCTGAAAAACTGCGGGTAGGTTTGCGCGAGATGCTGGGTTTTGGCTTTTGCACCCCAGCAATCGTAACAGTGATATGCTTGGTGTAAGTAAGCTCGAGCGATCGCCTCTTTTTTCCGGGCGAGGTAGAATTTTCCGGCGAGTTCGTTGGCGAGGGCTTCTTCTTGGATGTATTCGTTTTCTTTCGCTCCGGCAATGGCGCGATCGTAGAGATCGGCGGCGATTTCATACTTGCCAAGGATGCGGTAGCGTTCGGCTTCAATAAGGTGGTATTTATGCAGGTAATTCATGGGAGCATGACGCGCCCATTTTTTCATCTTTTTCTGGTAAGCATTGACTTTTTTCAGCAAGTGTTTTTGTTGGGACTTGGAAGCATGGGAACAAAGTGAAATACAGGTAAGAGCAGAATAAAAGTGAAAAACACCAACATAAATGGTGCCAACAATAAAATCAAGATTTTCCTCCGCTTGAAGGCTATTTTGCTCCGCCTCCGAGTAAGATGCAAACAAATAACAGAGCATTAATTTACAGACGTACAAATAACAAATCGCAGTGCGATCGCCTTCTTGCCGATGCAAGGCTAGCATCTTTTGCTCATTGTAAGCCTCTCCATGTAAGCAAAGAGGATTTTCTGTTTTGCCGATTAGATTGAAAACGGTTTGCTGAACTTGTTGAATTTTATAGAGTGCGGGCTTTTGTTTGAGTTGTTCTATCTTCTTGCTGAAATTCTCAATCTCTAGCGCACTTTGATTAAGCACACGAGCGGTAAAAAATAAATGCAAAACGTAAACAGTAAGAGAATAAGCTGCAAATTCAACATCCCCCGTTTCTATTCCACTCTGGTAAGCTTCGAGTAAAGGATTCAAAGTAGCCTGCAAATCTTCTCGCCAATGAACGATAAAGGTATTGAATGTCATCAAAACTTTAGCTTTGAGTTCTTTGGCATTCAATTTGACCAATAAATTAGCACCAAGCTGACCGAATTGATACCCCGTTTCAACATTTCCTAACACTCCACATAGAAGTAAACCATAGTTACAATATGCAAAGGCTGATAAGGGAGCATTGCCATATTTAAAGGATAAACTGACCTGCTTCAAGGCAATCAGTAAAGACAATTGAGGTGTTGCGATATAAGCTGCGGGAGAGACACTAACCAAAATCCGCAGCGCGGCGAGTTGAGTGGGTTTGCTCATTACGGGAAGTTCGAGCAAATCTTCAGGTTTTTTATTAATTAGTGCGAGATTAATTTGACTTAATGCTGACATTAACTGTAATTTATTCGGTTTTTTCGGCAATTTCACGCCTAACAAATTGAGCGCATCCAAGGCAATTTTTACGGCCCGTTCCGGCTGACTATTTGCCATATAACTCAGCAGTCGAGACTCATAAACCTTAATCGTATCGAGAACCGATCGCGCCTGTTGCAAGACAATTTCTGACCATTCTTCCATGAGCTCGAACTCGCCACACATATAAGCAACTTCTACTGCCTCAACGTGCAATTCTAAAGTAAATTCATACTGTTGTTCCCAACTCGAAGGATGCAGTAATTCCAGACCGATTTGCAAATAAGTGAAAGCCGATCGCCGGGCTGCGGATGCTTTGGCTTTTTTCCCTGCCAGCAAATTCAATTTTGCCAACTCATCTTTTTGCGATCGCTGGCTCATCCCTTGACGAATTAAATTCAAATGCTTGACAATATCAAATACCTTTTCTTCACATTTATCGGGAGGAGTTTGCTGCAATAACAAGCGCCCGATCCGCAGGTGAAGTTGTTGTTTTTCCTTATCGGAAAAGAGGGAATAGGCAGCTTGCTGAAGGCGATCGTGAGCAAATTTGAGTCGTAGGGTAGTTCTCGTGAGAATTTTGGACTCGATAAGTTTATAGCTTTCATCTAAGGGAATGAGAATACCCTCGGAGATTGCCCACTGTAATTCAATGGCAAAATCTAACGACGAGGCTGGAGAAATTCCTCCCAATGTCGGCAAGTCGAACTCATTGCCGATACAAGACGCTAATTGCACCATCTGCTGTGCCGCGATGGGAAGTTTATGGATTTTTTCTGCCAGTAACTCCACCACATTGGCGGTCATTTCTCGCCGGCGAATTTTTTCGATATCCCACTGCCATTCTTGTTGCTTCGCGTCAAAATTTAACAATTCCTCGGCATAAAGTGCCTTAAGAAACTCATTGAGAAAAAAGGGATTTCCGTCCGTTTTTTCGAGTAACAATTTTGCGAGGGGACGAGTCAGGACGAGAGAACACAAAAACGTATCGGCAAGAAATTCTTGAATTTCTTCTAAAGGCAAAGGTTGGAGAGCAATTTCGGAAATTTGCACCCCACTGCGACGAATTTTATTCACTTTTAACATTAACGGGTGCGCTCCCTTGACCTCATTATCCCGATAAGCGCCAATGAGGAAGAGATAACCCATATCCGATGCCGTTGCTAACAAATGCAACAGCCCCAAAGACGCAGAATCCGCCCATTGCAGGTCATCGAGAAAGAGAACGAGAGGATGCTCGATCCGTGCAAAAGTGCGAATAAAATTTTGTAGGGTTAAATTAAAGCGATTTTGGCTCTCTTTTGCCCCCAGTTGCGAGACTTCTGGTTGTTGCCCGAGAATGAGTTCCAATTCGGGAACGATCTCTGCAATGACTCGTCCGTTATTTCCCAGCGTTGCTTGTAGGCGCTCTCGCCATTTTTGTAATTCAGTTTCGGGTTCTGCCAAAAGTTGTCGCATTAATGCCCCGAGGGCTGAGGCGATCGCGGAATAAGGAATCTCGCGGTGCAGTCGATCGAATTTACCGGCAATAAAGAAACCGTGCCGCGCGGTGATGGGTTTGTGAACTTCTGCCACCAATGCCGATTTCCCAATCCCCGAGTACCCTTTCACTAAACAGAGTGAGAGTTTTTGGTGGCGAATGACTCCCTCAAAAGCGTCGAGTAGAGCAGTAATTTCTCGATCGCGTCCGTAGAGTTTTTGGGGAATTTGCAAGCGATCGCCGCGATCGCTCCCCCCCAATTCAAAGAGTTCGATCTGTTGATTTTGAGTCCATTGCTGCCAGCAGATTTCCAAATCTGCCTTCAACCCATAAGCGGACTGATAGCGATCCTCAGCATTCTTCGCCATCAATTTCATCACGATATCCGAGAAAACTTCCGGAATCTCTCCCCTGTTCCCTAAACCTATCGGTGTTTTCGCGATATGCGCGTGAACCAATTCGACGGGATCGCAATGTTGAAAAGGTAAATGTCCCGTTAACAATTCGTAAAATGTCACCCCGAGGGAATATAAATCGCTGCGAGGATCGATCGCTCGATTCATGCGTCCGGTTTGTTCTGGGGAAATATAAGCGAGGGTCCCTTCAAGGGTATGAGCATTGCGAAAGGTCGTAATTTCCCGCGATCGCACCGTAGCAATGCCAAAATCAATAATCTTAACCTGTTTCGTTTCGGGATTGAGAACAATATTACTGGGATTGATATCTTTGTGAATGATCCCCGCCCCGTGAACTTGACCCAAAGCACCCGCGATCGCGATCGCCAGTTCGAGAAATTCGGCAATACTCAAATTGCCCGCTAAAGCCAATTGGGTGAGGGATTCTCCGCCAAAATCTTCTAAAATGATGGTGGGGCGATCGCCATCATCCCAGAATTCATAAGCCTTGACTGCCCCTGTAATATTAAGATTGCGAGTAATTTCGTATTCGCGCCGAAACCAAGCCAAGCTTTCGGCATGATTATATGCCGCTTTTAACGTTTTGAGAATGACAGATTGCCCGTCGATGGCGCGTCGGTAGATGAGAGCGCGTTTGCTTTCGTACAGTAGCCGATCTTGGGTCGTCTTGAGTTCTGCTGGCATTTTGCTTCCTTCCCCTATCTCAATCGCAATGCACGCACCACGTTTGATAATGCTTACAATTCCAGTCCTCTGACGTTCGTAATTCTATTGAGAGAATTGCGAAGTGCGTGCGATCGAGATCTGATGGGGAGGGGATAGCGATCGCTATTTTCTGGATGATATAATAGTATTATCGGTATCATTCTGGGCGTATTGTGGAAAGAATCGATTGACAACTTCTTGTCTGCTCGATATTCTCATGGCGATCGCACCCATTAACTCAAACACAATTTATTCCTCTGTATTGGCAAAATTCACGCCTTGATACAGAGAGACAAAAGGAATTTCAAATTCTACTGAATTCAATTTTAACGTTGCAGATTCTCCCTCATATTCCGTTAAGACCCATTGCTTTGCTTCATTTTTAATATATTGCATCACATAAAACTGCTTTTGGTCAATTAAAAGATACTCCTTCATCTGCGGAATCGAACGATAATATTTAAATTTCTCTCCTTGGTCATAATTTGGGGTTGATTTTGACAGAACTTCTGTAATTAACATGGGGTTCGTGACTATTGTTTGCTCTTTTCCCTCATAGATAGGTTCTCCTTGAATCACCATCACATATAGACTTTAACCTGACGCGATCGCCAAACTCGGTAAAGATTTACTCTTTCATTTTACCCCAACGCTTTCAACCATGCTTGCTTTTCAACAAGACTGGCAATCTTAGTATTTTTGTATGTTACGATAAAATATTAGGTCAACTGGTGGCAGTTTACTGTTCGCTGTTTACCATTCACTGTTTACTGTTTACCGTTCACTGAAATGGTCTTTCATCTCAAAGCCCCCTTTGTACCCACCGGAGATCAACCCCGAGCGATCGCGGAACTCACCCAAAGCATTCGCGAAGGAAATCAAATGCAGACTCTCCTCGGTGCCACGGGAACCGGCAAAACTCTCACCATTGCCCATGTTATCGCCAATATGGGAAAACCGACCCTCGTCCTTGCCCATAATAAAACCTTAGCCGCTCAATTGTGCAACGAATTGCGGCAATTTTTCCCCGATAATGCGGTCGAGTATTTTATTAGTTATTACGATTACTATCAACCGGAGGCTTATATTCCCGTCAGCGATACTTATATTGAAAAAACCGCTTCTATTAACGATGAAATTGATATGTTGCGCCACTCGGCAACGCGATCGCTGTTTGAACGCAAAGACGTTATTGTTGTTGCTTCCATTAGCTGTATCTACGGCTTAGGAATTGCTTCAGAATACCTCAAAGCTGCCATTCCTTTAACAATGGGAGAAGAAACCCATCAACGCCAACTCTTGCGAGATTTAGTCTCTGTTCAATACAAGCGCAACGATACGGAACTCAAACGGGGAAACTTTCGCCTCAAAGGAGATGTTTTAGAAATTGTTCCGGCTTACGAAGATCGGGTGATTCGCTTAGAATTTTTTGGCGATGAAATCGATGCTATTCGCTACCTCGATCCCGTAACGGGGGAGATATTACAAACTTTACCCCAATTGAATATTTACCCCGCGCGTCACTTTGTCACCCCCGAAGAACAATTAGAGATTGCCTGTCAGGATATTAAAGATGAACTCAAAGAACAGTTAGAAGCGTTAAAAAAGTGCGAGAAACTTCTCGAATCCCAAAGACTCGAACAGCGAACTCGCTACGATTTAGAAATGCTACAAGAAGTAGGATATTGTAACGGAGTAGAAAACTATTCTCGACATTTGGCGCGGAGAAATGCCGGAGAACCGCCAGAATGCTTGGTGGATTATTTTCCCAAAGATTGGCTGTTGGTGGTGGATGAATCTCATGTGACAGTGCCGCAAATTCGCGGGATGTATAACGGCGATCGCGCTCGCAAACAGGTATTAATCGAACATGGGTTTCGCCTTCCCAGCGCCGCCGACAATCGTCCTTTAAAAGCAGAAGAATTTTGGGATAAAGTCAATCAATGTATTTTCGTTTCGGCGACTCCGGGAAATTGGGAAATCGAACTTTCTGGCGATCGCGTTATCGAACAGATTATTCGTCCTACGGGAGTCGTCGATCCGGAAATTTTTGTGCGTCCCACGACGGGACAGGTAGACGATCTTTTAGGAGAAATTAAAGACAGGGTTGCGATTAAAGAACGAGTTTTAATTACCACTTTAACGAAGCGCATGGCAGAAGATTTAACCGAATATTTCGATGAGAGAGGGATTAAAGTTCGTTACTTACATTCCGAGATTCAATCTATCGAACGCATCGAAATTTTACAGGATTTAAGAAAAGGAGTTTTTGATGTTTTAATCGGAGTCAATTTATTGCGGGAGGGATTGGACTTACCGGAAGTCTCTTTAGTTGCGATTATGGATGCCGATAAAGAAGGCTTTTTAAGGGCAGAACGATCTTTAATTCAAACCATCGGACGGGCGGCGAGAAACGTGCGGGGACAGGCAATTTTATATGCCGATAATCTTACGGATAGCATGAAAAGAGCCATTGATGAAACCGAACGCCGCCGAGGCATTCAAATGGCTTATAATAAGACCCACAATATTACGCCAAAATCCATTTCCAAACAATCCGATAACGCAATTTTGTCTTTCTTGGATATCTCCCGCCGCTTGAATGCGCGGGAATTAGAACAAGTTTACGAATATAAAGACGATTTACCCTTAGAAAAAATCCCCGATGTCATTCAACAATTAGAAGAACAAATGAAAGAAGCCGCGAAAAAATTAGAATTTGAAGAAGCGGCAAAATATCGCGATCGCATTCAAAACCTCCGCGATCGCTTACTCGGTCATCATTAATCGTGCATCTTTTCTCAATTCTTCAACGCTAGGAAAAAGAAATGCAAATCTTCACCTTACAACCTTGGTGCGCGAGTCTCGGGTTGATTGCCTTGTTATTTTTACCCAGTTGCAACTTTGACAGTCAAGCCACTCAATTAAAATCCAGCCCCACCGATTCGATAACGATTGGCAATGAAAGCGATCGCATCCCGATCGCGCCCAAGGTTATATTGTCTCCAAACGGGGTAATATCGAACCCTCTAATTTTCCTTCCGTTATTGCTGGCGATGGGAATATTTTTAGTTCTATTGCAGATTTAGCCAAGTACGACAAAGGATTGCGCGAGGCAAAACTCATTAACTCTGAGGCTTTAGCATTGGCATTTACCCCCGGAACGTTGGATAATGGCGAGATGGAAGAAGATTATGGGTTAGGCTGGGAAATTACTGATGAATACGTTCATCACAGTGGGAGTTGGGAAGGAACGAGTACCTATTATCGCCATTACATTGACCGAGATGCAAGTATTGTTGTTTTATCCAATGATGAGAATTACGATCCCGAAGCTCTAGCAGATGAAATCGTCGAATTCAATTAATATCTGGATTGTGGCATATCCTTAGAGCCAAAGATTATTAGGGAAGTTCCCATAAAGTTTCGGCTTCTGTCCCCGTGGTTCTCATCCTAAATTTTTGACTTAACCTTTGAGTTTGAGACTCTGAAAAATGCGACTTCCAATCTCCGACTTTTCCTTTCCGAATAAATGGAGTCATATGAGAGGGACGCTGACTCGACCAACGACTTTGATCTTGACTCATGCGCGCAAAACTCGTATGCTCGAGAATACTGGCGAGAATTTGTGGATTTTCAACTTTTTCAATGTAGTGCGCACCTAAGAAATGGGCGATTTCAAGAATTGCAGCCTCGGGATTGTCCTTCATGGATTCATAGGTTAAAAACAAAACATTGCGATCGCGTTTATGCCGAACCCAAGAAACCAAATGATCGCAGTAATCTCCCCAGTCTACTTCTCCCTGAATAAAACATTCAAAAAAATCATCGAAAGACCCTTCGGCAAAATTATAATGTTGGGTAAATCCTTTGGTATGATAATAAAAAGAAACAGCACAATCGAAAGGATTCCGAGCCACATAAATATATTTAGCTTCGGGATGATAGGGTGTTAAATCGTAAGGAAGATGAGTTTTGATCGAGCGAGGTTCGGATAGAGATGACACAAAATTTCCCCCCACTTCTTCAAGATGAGGAACTTCTAAGTTTATATTTTTACCCAAAGGCAATGGTTTTCCATCGTGGGACAACATCCAGAGAATATGTTGCATCCAAGTCGTTCCGCATTTGGGATAAGTTACAATAAAAGTGTCTTGCGATCGCGCTTGATAGGCAAGTCCGGAGTCAAAACATTCTGGGAGGAATCCCATGGGGAGACGAAAGTTTTTGTGTAGTGTATAGCTTGGCTTTATCTTGGGTGTCACCATGGTCATTTCCCAGTCAATCCAATTCAACGAATCAATTCTCCACCGAGAGAGATCCGGGATCTCTCTCGGTGGAGGGTAGATTTTTTGACTCCCTCAATCCCCCAAACAAATCCCCAAACCGCGAGCGGTTTTCACGAGAGTATCTTCGGGATCGACGGTTCTATAAGTTTGAATCGCTTCGGCGATAGGAACGTTAACCACTTGAGAGTCCCGCCACGTGACCATTAAATCCTCCTTTCCGTTCGCAATTAAATCCACTGCTGCAATGCCAAAAGCGGAAGCCAAAATGCGATCGACTGGAGAAGGACGACCCCCCCGTTGAATGTGTCCCAAAACCGTGACGCGGGTTTCCGCCCCGGTAGATTTCGAGATACTATCGGCAACGTATTGACCGATTCCTCCCAAACGACATTCGCCAAATTGCTGCAATTTCTGAATCGTTTCGCCTTCAGCCGTACAAACGGCTTCAGAAACCACCACGATCGAGAAATTCAACCCCGCATCTTGACGATCGCGAATTTTCTGGCAAACGCGATCGAGATGATAGGGGATTTCGGGGATGAGAATCACGTGAGCGCCTCCGGCAATTCCCGCATGCAGGGCAATATGTCCGGCATCCCGTCCCATCACTTCCAACACCATGACGCGATCGTGACTGGCTGCGGTGAAGTGGAGGCGATCGAGGGCTTCGGTGGCAATATCTACTGCCGTGCTAAAGCCAATCGAAAGTTCCGTATGACCCACATCATTATCAATGGTTTTGGGAATGCCGATGAGTTTGATGTTACCCTGTTGGGCAATGCGGCGCAAAATCGTCAAACTGCCATCTCCGCCGATGCCGATCAAGGCTTCCAGTCCCAATTGATGATAGCCCTCAATAATTTCTTCCGAACGGTCTTTCAGGGTATCGTCCGGCATGGGAAAGGCAAAAGGATCGCCTTTATTGGTCGTCCCTAAAATCGTTCCGCCTTGGGTGAGCAGCGAATCGACTTTGTGCAGTTTCAGGGGCATCACCAAGGGAGGGCGGCTGAGTAAACCCATAGTCGCGCCTTTGATCCCCAGTACTTCCCAGCCATATTTTCCGACGGCGCGGTTCACCACCGCTCGAATGACCGCGTTTAATCCAGCACAATCTCCACCACTCGTGAGAATGCCAATCCGTTTGGTTTCTCCCATGTCTTGATTCCTCGTAATCTTAGACCAAAAACAAATCCTATTCTTCTTTGTACTGTCTCAATAACACAATTTAGAAGTAGAGAGCACCACATTGCGAATTTTGTGGGATTGATTTTAGATTTCATCGAGAGCCCCGGCTTGTAAGACGTTTGCGATTTCTTCGCGACCGTATTCTTTGGCGAATTCAAGGGGAGTCAAGCCTTCACTATTTTTAACATTAACATCTGCATCCCAGAGGAGGAAGAGTTCCACGAGGGGGAGTTGATTGGTGGCGACGGCCCAATGTAGGGGAGTGCCGCGATCGCGACTGAAGGCATTCACCTCGGCTCCTGCCTCGAGGAGGAGGCGAGCGACGGTGGAACTTTGCACCCAGTGCAAAGGCGTGCGATGGTATTCATCCCGGGCGTTAACATCAGCACCTCGAGCCACCAAAGCCCGGACAATATCGGCGGTACTTTTGTCGGCGGCAATATGGAGGGGGGTCACCCGACCGGACTTCGGGTTCGCATCGGCTTTCACGCCCCGAGCCAGCAGCAGTCGGGCAATCTCGAAGCGATCGCCCACCAAAGCGCATTGCAGGAGAGAAATGCGTTTCTCTTCCCGCAGAGAAGAAAGAACTTCCCGCTTCACCCAAACATTGGGATTGCCGCCGCGATCGAGATAAGCGCGTACCACGGCGGGATCTTGGCAGAGATTGGGAGGCGTAATACCAATAGAACTGGGCAGAGTCCATTTAAAGGCACTCGAGGCGATGACCGCCACTAAAAGAGCAGCTCTGCCCCCTCCCCCCAGACTCCCCCAAAGTTTTTGGAGGAGGACAGAAGGACGGGGTAAAGTGGAAGGATGAAGAACCCGGGAGACAAGGCGGGACCAAGAGAAAGAACGCCTTCTTTCGGACCCTTGTTTCGGTTTCTCCCCTTGGCGGGATTGCCACAGTTGTTTGAGGGCGATCGCGGCGAGAATGGCCAGCAGAAGGGAACAGACCCATCCCGGACTCAACTCGTATCGGGCGATCGCGACCTCCAATTGCGTTCCCGCCCAACTGACGAGGAGCAATACCCCCACCGTCGGCACGTTCCCCAGCCTCGCCTTTAATCCCTGACAGGCTTTTAATCCGGGCAGGCTCGACACGGGATAAGGGTAAAGCAACCCCGCGATCGCTCCCCCGGCGACCAATCCCATCCCAATGCCCAATCCCGCACTGGCCAAAGGAATCCAACTCACCGAGACATTAATTGCCGCGACGGCGACTAACACCCCGACTCCGAACAAAGACCCCAATTGCACGCTGGGATTGCCAAATTGACGGCCGCTATAATAGCCCGTCACAAAAATCGCAGATCCCGCCACCAGCAAAATCGCATATCTGTCGCCGACGGTCAAAATTTCCACTGCCCAAGCCATTCCCGCCCAAGCCAAGAGGAACAGAACCCCCAAATAACTCCAAGGGAAAGGCTGTCGGGCCTTGGCAAGGCCTTCGCCTCCCCTCGGGGTATCGGGCAGGGTGACTGCCGGAGGGACGTGCAACCACAAAAAAGCCTCCAGATAGGGTTTTGCGCCTTCATCCCAAGAGGTGGTCTCCCGTTCGGCCAAATCCCAATCCAGAGTCCAAACCTTACAAGCCCCATCCCGACTGGCAGAAATCATGTAACGACTGTCGGCACTCAACCGCGCCACGGCGATCGCGTCCCGATGTCCCTCAAAAATAAACGTACATTTCCCGGTCAAAACATTCCACAATCTCAAGAGCCCGTCCTCGCCGCCGGACAGGAGAATGTCGCCATCTGCACTAAAATCCACCGTCGCGATCGCCCCCTCTCCCCCGGGCAGGACTCGCAAGCAGCGCCCCAATCTCACCGCCCACAATGCTATGCCGCCACTGCCTGCCGATGCGCCATAATGACCGTCCGGACTCAAACAAACGGCATTCAAGCACTGGCCGCCAACAGGGATGTTTTGCAGGCATTCGGCGGTGGCGATCCGCCAATATTTCCACCGTCCCGAAGCTGCGATCGCTCCCAGCCCCCAACCACTCTCCTCGTCTCCCAAACCGGTTTCGCAGGAGAACAGATAGCGCCCGTCCGGACTAAAACAAACGGAAGAGACGGGGGTTTGATGGCCCTGCCAGCGCCGTAACAATCGTCGGGTGCCCACTTCCCACAACACGAGTTCTCCATTAACAAAGCCAGCGATCGCGTAACCGCCATCGGGACTCAAACTGACGGATAGGGGGATGCTGCCGTTGCTGGGAAAACGAGATTGACAGCGACCACCGATCGCGTCCCAAAGCTGTACGCCTCCCCCATCGCCGCCTGCGAGCAGATAGCGACCGTCCGGACTCGAAGCCAGAGCCGTGACGCTGCCGAGGGCTTTATTTTGCCCGGTGAGAAATGTGTCTCCCGTCCTCGGATCCCACAATTGCAGAGTGCGATCGTTGCCGGCGGTGGCCACCCATTCCCCCGTTGGGGACAAGGCCATCGCATTGATGCGATCGCGGTGAGGATTGACGGTGAGGAGTTCTCGCGCCCCCTGCAAGTTTCTGCGGGGGAAATGAGTATAGAGACTTCTCCACAACAAGAGTCCCCGTTCTTCCCATTGGCAACCCGGAAGCGATCGCGCCTGTCGCAAGCATTCTAAGGCGGCGGGATAATTCTCCGCTTCCATCAGCAAAGCGCCTCGCGCCAGCTCCTGTTCGTAGATTTCCTCCTGTCTCT
>JBFRWJ010000596.1:0-6420 GCA_051439525.1 Spirulina sp.
CATAACCATTTAATTCCGGAACGATCAAATCGCAGAGAATGAGATCGGGAGATTCGTTTCGTGCCAGTTGCAGACCCTGGCGACCATTGGGAGCGGCAGTCAGTTCGTATCCCTCAAGGGCAAGAACGTCGAGAAGATTGTCTCTAACGTCCTCATCGTCTTCAATCACAAGAATTTTAGTCATGCTCATTCGAGAGCCGTAGGAGGGGGATTGTCGATTGCTCTGGTTTTAGCTTAACTGATTCAGACCAAGAAAGCGCGATTTACCAGAGCAAGTCAAGCAAAACGATCTGTACAATTAACCTCGTGTTGCGTTAGCTTTACAATAAAATCTTCTTGGCCTGTAAGCATAAAAACGGAATTGGTAAATTTAATGTTAGTTTTTCGTTATTTAGTGGTTGTGAGTGCCGGAGCGATCCTTGCTTTCGGCGATGGATTGCCCGCGATATCCCAAGAGTCGCCAATGTCGGAGTCCCCCGTAACAGACGAATCTTCGGACTCTGCAGGGAGCGACTCGCTTTCGGAGGAAAGTTTTGCTGCCCCGACCGTGACAGAAAAACCTCACAAAACCCCAACTGCCAAAGTTGGAACGGGAACAAACCCACCTGGAGTCCAAGAAGGTGCGGTTTTGGAGAAAAAGAGAACCTCCAGAACAGCGATCGCGAATGAGGTGGAATGGGATGAGGAAACTGTCGTTTTCGAGGCGATCGCGGCGAGTTCGCCCCATTTAACCGAGGACAGCCATCTCGATAAGATTGCCCTGGATGCCGTTGCCTTGGCTGAGTCCGAGTCTCCCCCACCCGAGACTTTAGATCCCGATTCTTCGGCTTTTTCTGCCCTCGATCTCCTGTGGGAAGCAGATATTCCCGCAGGTGCTGCCGAAATTTCTGAAGATATGGCGCAAAATACCCCCACTCCCGAAACCTTACTCGGACAGGGTTTGGAGTCTCCCTATCGAGAAGCCATCGATTCGGATCCCGAGGAAAATAGAGACCCGAAAGAGAACGAAAGCGAAGAGATTGCCCAAGAAGTTGACCCCCCGAGGGAAGCGTCCCCCCGAGGTCGTCAAATCGTGCCTCCCCCGGAAAATCTCGCCCCGAGCGCCAATCCCCTGCTGTTTCCCACCGAACCCGATGAAGTGACCATCGATCTGTCCCAACCCATTACTTTAGAGGAAGCGATCGCCCTAGCGCGGCAGAACAATCAAGATTGGCGCGTGGCATGGCTCAACTTAGAAAAAGCCGATGCCGCGCTGCGAGAGGCTTTAGCGGCTAACTTTCCCAGCCTCACCGCCGAAATAAACCTCTCTCGCACCGATTCTGCCACCACCGAACTCTCCAATCGTCGCTTAATCAATCGGGGTTTGAGTGCTTCCACCAACGATACGATTACTGACTTACTGGATGGCACCCTACAACTCAGTTACACTCTCTACGATGGCGGCGCTCGCCCCGCTCAAATTCGCCAAGCCGAAGAAACCGTGCGTTTCAATCAATTAGAAGTCGAACGGGTGGGGGAGGAATTGCGCTTCAATACGGCCAATGCCTACTATAACCTGCAACAAGCCGATGCGAACGTGGGGATCGAACAGGCTGCCGTGGATGCGGCCAAACAAACCTTACGGGATGCCGAACTGTTGGAGCGAGCGGGTTTGGGGACGAGGTTTGATGTTTTGCGGGCTCAAGTGGATCTGGCCAACAGCCAGCAAAATTTAGTCAACGCTCGCGCCGATCGCGTCATTTCCAAACGGCAATTGGTGCAGGTTTTGTCCTTGGGGGAACAAGTGGAAGTGACCATCGCCGATCGCATCCAGCGATCGGGGGATTGGGAGTTATCCCTCGAGGAAACCATTATTATAGCCTATCGCAATCGGGCAGAATTGGAGCAGCAATTGGTACAGCGAGAAATCGACGAACAACAGCGACAATTGGCCCTCTCGGTTCTCAGACCCCAAGTGAACCTGTTTGCCAACTATAGTGCGGCGAATATTCTCAATTTTGGGGAAGGGTTTGCCGATGGCTACGCGATCGGTGCTACCCTCTCTTGGACCTTGTTTGACGGGGGAGCCGCCAAAGCCAACAGCCGACAGGAGGAGTTGGATATTGAAATCGCCGAGGCGACCTTCGAGCAGCAGCGCAAGAGCATTCGGGTTGAGGTGGAGGAAGCCTATGAAAACCTGAAATCGAGCGATGAAAATATTAAAACCGCGATCGTGGCGGTGCAATTGGCAGAAGAGAGCTTGCGACTGGCTCGCCTGCGCTTTCAAGCCGGGGTGGGGACGCAAACCGAGGTGATCGACGCGCAAACGGAACTGACGCGATCTCGAGGCAATTTACTCACTGCAACGGTAGGCTACAATCGCGCTCTAGCTGCCCTGCAACGTGCCGTCAGCAATGTTCCCGACAATCGCCTTTTCGATTTGCCGTAATTTGGCGATCGCGTTTCCCCTTCATCGCCTTGGAGGAGACGCGATCGCGAATAAAAAACTTAATTCGCGTAACCCGAAGCCACAATCATCGACCCGATCCCTTCATCGGTAAAGATTTCCAGCAATAACGCATGGGGAATGCGCCCGTCAATAATGTGAGCGGCTTTCACCCCTTGGGCGAGCGATCGCACGCAGCAATTCACTTTCGGAATCATTCCTCCCCCAACAATTCCCGCATCAATTAATTTTCTGGCCTGTTGAATGTCCAATTTGGTTAACAGAGTTGAAGGGTCTTTATAATCCTCTAAAATGCCGGCGGTATCGGTTAACAAAATCATTTTTTCTGCCCCTAATGCGGCGGCAATTTCCCCCGCCACCGTATCGGCATTAATATTGTGCGCTTGTCCTTCTGCATCTGCCGCCACGCTAGAAATCACGGGAACATAACCATTTTTGGTTAAGGTTTCAATGATTTTAATATTAATATTGCTGACTTCTCCGACAAAACCAATGCCCTCTTGACCGACATGGCGAGCGGTAATTAAGTTACCATCTTTGCCGCACAAACCGACTGCCGAGCCGCCTGCCTGATTAATGAGAGCGACAATTTCTTTATTAACCCGTCCCACCAGTACCATTTCCACCACATCCATTGTCGGGGCATCGGTGACGCGCAACCCATCTTTAAATTGAGGTTCGATGCCAATTTTACCCAACCAAGTATTGATTTCGGGCCCGCCGCCGTGGACGACTACGGGACGGGCTCCCACGCAAGAGAGAAAGACGATATCGCGAATTACTCTTTCTTTCAGGTGAGCGTCTTTCATCGCCGCTCCCCCATATTTAACGACGACGGTTCGTCCGGCAAACTTTTGAATATAAGGGAGTGCCTCGCTTAAAACTCGCACCCGCGTCGCTCCGGTTTTCTGAATGTATTCGCTTTCGCCTGGCATAAAATTTATCTGTGAACAACAATAACTAACGACCTTTACCAAAATTAATAATATTTTTTAGTAAAATTAGATACATTTTTGGAGGTGTTGACTGGCAAAGTTACAGCAAATCAATGGAGAAAAGGAGGAAAATATTAAAGAGTTTTGTGACAGTGTTGGCGATCTTGACGATTACTTCCTCGAAGCATTGTATCGGCTCGAGAGATTGAGTGAATAGTAAACTTGTTGACCATTTTTGAATCGATTGGACTGGCAATGCAAAGTTTGAACAAAATACTAAAACATTTTCTAGTCATTCTCTCGGATACGCACAATTTAATTCTCATTCCTCAGATAAATTTGTCTTCCTTGAATTTCCTTGACCATCTTATAATCAGTATTTAAAGTCTCTTCGAGCAACGAGCTTGCCACTTGTTTTTTAGATAAATACCAGACTCTCTTGTGCTTGACAATAAATTTTGGTCTTTTAGTCAATATTTTCGCTAATTCTATTTCTGTTGAAGTATCTGTCCCGACAATAAACTCGAGCATATAATCTTTGGCAATATTTGAAGGATGTGTTATAGATTTACTGAGAGGTTTTTTATCTAAAAGCCATAATACAATATGGTCGTTCATCATATAGACCGATTCATCTAAGATATTTTTCTGCTTGAGATAAGCTGCTATTTCGTATGCCGCTCCATCATGAAGCTCTTGAGTTGCCAGAAATTGTGATACTCTTTCCCGATAATTCTCGACGACTGGCTTCAACGATGTTACTAATGCTAGCATAGCCACAGTAATTGCTGGCCATCGAACGGAACGAGAAAGTAAAGTATTTAAAAATGCGGCTGCTGGTAGAGCGAGAAAGGGAACAAGTTGAATTAAGTAATGTCCATATACAACTCCGCCTTTTAAAATAGATATTTCTGTCCCAATCAGAAATAAATAAATCCAAATTAGACCTCTTTTTTTTTCTCTAGAGGTGTTTTTCCATTGGACTATACTGAATACAATTCCCATTAAACCTCCAATCCATATCAAAATACTAATCCCGAAAAGACTACCTTGAATCTTATAAATACTATTCCCAATAATTCTCATCTGTCGCTCAAAGGTTTCTAATATTGAAGATTGGGAACCTGCATAGCTTAGTGGAGCTAATATCATGGAGTTCCACAAAAGTTCTAGGCGATCTGTAATAATATATGGAAGAAAAACTAGACCGATGGAAATCGAAATGCCAGCAGCATAGGCGAGTCCGCGCTTGAAAAAGTCGAAACCCGCTCGTGGTATTGTTTCAAATAAAGCGAAGCAGCCTACTATAACTGTAACGTAAGCAAGATTAAGACGAATCATGCTGGCAAGCGCCATTAGAATTCCCGCGTAAAAGAGAATGGGAAGAGTCGATCTTTGGTTAACCAAAAGAGCAAGTGCACCGACAAGCGGAATCAAGGCAACGTGTTCTGTCATCGTACTTTGTGCCGATGGAAGGAAACTAGAAAGAAGAACGACTAGCATACCTGCTAATATACCTACTCGATTATTCCATAAACGATTGCCAACAAGATATATGAAAAAGGATATAGAAGCGACGCATAATGCTCCAGCAAGACGTATGGATACTACACTTTTACCTAATAAAAGCATAAAAATAGCATAGATGAAGAATGCACCCGGTGGCTTCACATCCCATAGTTCAGTGTAAGGCAAATGTCCATCAATCAAAGATTGTCCCATTAATATAAACGTGCTCTCATCCCAATCGATGACAGCGACAAAAAAAATGGTAATCGTATTATTATTGAAAATAAAAGCAAATAAAAAGCTACAAACAATTTGAGATTTCTTGGATTAGCTAATTTTTTTGCTGAGAATTGTTTGAGAGATTTTAACTTTTGAAAAATCATAATGTTAAATATAATACAGAACACATCTTAAATTTGTGAATCTATATCGCAACATTCGGAGTCTTTTTGATTCATAAAAAATAAAGAATACACAAAAAATTACCTATGTATTGCCAGTCTCCTCTCGAGGCGGATTTGTACAATTAACCCTCGTTTGGGTTGCGCTTCCTGTCGTTTCGCAACAAACCGAAATGGGTCTCTCGGGAAAGATCGGGATTACTCTTGATGACGGTTTGTGGAAGTCCCATGATGAAGGTTTAACTTATCAAGATATTACCTTAGATTTAGCGTGCCGCCAAAACCGTTGCGATCGCCAAGTTTGGGGATACGCCCCTCAATTCAATCAAGCAGACCACGAGGGAAAGGCGACCCTCGTGAAGGTGGGCGATCGCGCTTGGCAATTGCAAGTCCAAATGAAAATCGCCCCGGATCCTTGGAGACCCCGAGTCGGAGAAGCAAACTATCACATCGAAATTCAGCGAGAGAATAACCAACTCTCGGGGACGTACTCGGGGATATTCGACGGGCGATCGGTTGCAGGACAAATTGACATCACGCAAAGCGATCTCTGGCCGCAACCGATCGCGCATCACATTTCTTTCATCCCGAGAGAACACCCCCGTTTGATTTTCCGCCAGTGGGAACTCGCCGCTTTGAGGCAAAAAGCGAAAACGCCAACGGGAGCGATAATTCTCACTAGATTGAGGGAGTCCTTGGCAACTCCACCCAACTATGGAGGATTTGCACCGAATGGCGGTTACCATGCTGCCGGACATTGTTTTTTATCTCTCTTGAAGGACGAGAGAATGGCTCGGGCATCGCGAGCATGGAGATGGATAATGTGTATCGAACCAAAAGAACGAGTCCCATCGGCATTCAGTCTCTCCGTTCCTTTGCCGTAGATTATAGTGGGGCTTCTGGCGATCGGGTTTGTTTGTTGTCGTCGATCGCTTTGAGCATGACGATCGCGAGAAAATTTGGACGATGCACGTTGAGGAAGAGGTCACGATCGGCGATCGCGGTTTTACCCTTCATGCTGCCTCTGGGGCAACCTTAAAAGGAACATTTATCGCGCCATCCCCTGTCCGAATTGCCTTTGAACCCCATGAGACGGGGGGAAAAATTATGGCAACGGGGGGATCTGAGT
>JBFRWJ010000597.1:0-12537 GCA_051439525.1 Spirulina sp.
ATAAACAGGTACATTCAAATCCAAGTGTTAAAGGCTTGAAATAAGGCTTGAGCCGTGTAATGGGAAACTGTTACGCACGGTTCTTAGGGGAGGGGCGGGAAGCGATTCCCAAACCTTACCCGCTCAACCCGCCCCAGCCACTGTTTCCCCTGCAACAGCCCCGGCTAATGCCGATCACTCGAATTCTCCGAAATGGGCTGGGGATAGGGTGTTGACTTTGTGGGAATTTCCCAAAGCAGATTTCAAGTTTCTTCTTTTGGCTTACATTGGAATAACAACAACCCCACCAAAACAATTCCAACAAGGCTGGATGGTTCTGGTACGTTGAGAACACCTATCTGCGCCACATCAGGACATTCGGGACCACAGAATGTTCCACCCCCCTGCAAGGTGATCCGGAAATCTGCATCGCTCGTGTCAATTCCAGTACCTGCAAAGTCAAAGAGGATTACACCAAAGTCTGTATCGGAATCAAAATTGGTTCCGAAAATGCTGTTATAGAGTGCAGATCCCAGTATCTCGTTGTTAACCACCATAGGGCCATTTGGTGCATCAAGGATATTATGGGTGTGAATTAGGGTGGTGTCAGAATCTTCAAACTTCCAAATGCTGCTTTCAAATTCTCGACCTCCACGATTCGCATCGAATGCGATGACATCAGCACTTTCTAGAAGCGTGGATGAGATTCCAATTAAAGACGCAAGAGTATTTGTGTCGTAAGTAAGAAGACTGTCGAAATCAGCATAGGTTGCCTGCTGGCTGCCTGAAAATTCAGGCGAGACAGTGGATGGTTGATTGAGGAGAAGTTCTGCGGACGGTACAAACGACGAAGGACTCGCGCCAACGAGTGTATTCGCATAGTTAATGGAAATTGCATTCGCAGGATTACAAACTCCTATGAACGAGGTGGCGAGAAAGAGAGAGATACATGTAGTTTTTAACATTTTAAGGCCTCCTATATGCACAAAGATGGCTCTAAAGCCTTTGGTGAAAGAATTGTTAGGTTTTTTGTAAAGTGAAAATAATGCAAAAAAGAGTAAAATTTCAAAATTAAAGGTATTTTGCTTATATACTAAGACAATAAAATAGTGTCTGATATCCTATGCAATAAATTTTAAAATGATAAAGTTTTAGAAATAGTGGGGTGAGTCGAACCAATAATGAAAGTTAACAGACGACAATAAACAACATTTTTGTTGCTAAATTTCTTGACTTTGATTCAGTTAGGGTAGTTCATGAAGTTTTTCAAAGCTGGCGTTGAAGCTGCCAATTCGAGCCAACCAAACTGTCAAAAACAAAAGATACGCCAGCCCTATCAATCTCTTGGTTTCTCTGTCCTTCTAATCCCGAAAACTATCACAGAGGGAGATGGAGGGAGATGGATGAAAAAACGAGGGTTTTAGCGTTTATCTTCTGGCAGAAGAGGAGCGTCGATCGGGGTTTAGCGAACGCCCAGCCAAGCGATCGCGATACTGTTGCGAATATACTGCGTTTTATTGCGAATGAAGGATTCTTATTGCTAGCTGCTACATCGAGGAAGCACGTTGCCGTAGAATATTGGCTTGGTATCCTAACGTTAAAACCCATCAACTTGTCGAAAATGACCGATCGCAACTCAAATCCCGATCTTGCTTGGCTCTACCGAGGAATTAGCGAAATTTTTCCCGATCGCCCGGAGTCGGAGGATTCCACCGAAAATTTAGCGCGTTTGCTGGCAAAGAGCGATCGCCCTTTGCGGGTGAAGTTGGGGATCGACCCCACCGGAGCCGATCTCCATCTCGGTCACAGTATTCCTTTCCGAAAGTTGCGGGCGTTTCAGGATGCCGGACATATTGCAGTGGTCATTATTGGAGATTTTACCGCCCAAATCGGCGACCCGACGGGAAAATCGGAAGTGCGCCGCCAACTCACGCCCCAACAGGTGCGGGACAATGCGCAAACCTATTTGGAACAATTGCGCCCAGTGTTGGATTTTGACAACCGCGATCGCTTGGAAATTCGCTACAACTCGGAATGGTTGAACAAGTTAGATTTAAAGGAAATTCTCGAGCTGTTGGGAACCATGACGGTAGGGCAAATGCTGGCAAAAGAAGGGTTTTCCGAGCGCTACGAGAAGGAAAATCCCATTTATTTGCACGAGTTTCTCTATCCTTTGATGCAGGGTTATGATTCGGTCGCGGTGCAAGCGGATGTAGAGTTAGGGGGAACGGATCAGAAGTTCAATTTAGCCGTGGGACGGGACTTACAGCGCCATTTCGGTCAAAAACCCCAATTTGGGCTGTTATTGCCCTTACTGTTGGGATTTGATGGGGTCAACAAGATGTCGAAATCCCTCAATAATTACGTGGGATTGACTGAGGATGCCCTTTCGATGTATTCCAAACTGGAAGGGACTCCCGATGCACTCCTAGAGCAGTATTTTGAGTTACTCACGAAGCTGCCTTTGGATGGTTTGCCGGAGAATCCGAGGGAGCGACAAAAATTGTTAGCGTTGGATGTGGTTTCTCAATATTGCGGCGAGGAAGCGGCAAAAGAAGCCAAAAAAGCCGCCGAATCCTTGAGTAAAGGCACGCAAATTGCCACGGAAGCCGTCCCGGAATTTGCTTTAAATGAGGTGAAATTTCCCGCCAAAATTTATTACATTCTCGGCGCGAGTGGTTTGTGTAAGAGTAGTGGTGAGGGTCGCCGACAGATTCAAGGGGGAGCGGTACGCTTGGATGGCGATCGCATTACCGATGTCAATCTCGAATTTGCTTCCCCCGGGGATCTCGATGGCAAAGTCCTGCAAGTGGGTAAAAAGAAATTTATCCGCCTTGTCAATTCGTAGAAACCCCGAATTTTCTTAATCTTTTTTTTACTTACAAAAAGAAAGAGATAACATCACTTAAAATCTTAAAAGTTCCTAAGAAAATGGGAGGCGATCGCGATATCGCGAGTAAACTGAAAGTGGGAAAAAGCAATAGGTAGCATTGCTCTGTTAACTCAATTCAATCAACAACAGGAGGCTCAAATGAAGTCTAACCTCATCAAAGTCAAACCGGAGCAATTCTTAATTCTTCTCGTGCTTGCCGGGCTGAATGTATTTGCTTTTCTCGCTTTACTCAATAGTTTTCAAGGTCATTCTTGGGGATTATTTTAGGGTAAGGTTCTCGTTCACTTTGCTCATTCCGATTTTTATTTTCATTATCTTTCTTGAAATCCTCTTCGCCTGTTTCGGGGTGAGGAGGATTTTACAATTATCGCTGTTTTACAGACTTTAAAAATGAATGTAAAGCTGTAGAGGAAGGGTAAAGTAACTTAATTTTTCAGATTTGACTCTTCTACAGATCTCAATGATATAATATTGCAAGTCGGCAGTAAAAAATATCCTATTGATTTAAGAAACGGCGATCGATTATAGGGCATTTCTGAAAAATGTTAGATTTTCTCGAACTTCCCCAACGTTCTCAAAAACCTCGCAAAACTGGAATTACCCATGTCATAGATCGGGGGATTGGTATGCGACAAGCGCGGGATTTGCTAGAGACTAGCGGCGATTTAATAGACTTTTTAAAATTAGGATGGGGAATCGGCTATCTGACTGAAAATTTAACGGATAAAATCAAACTGTATCAAGAATTTGGTCTGACCGTGTATTTTGGCGGTACATTATTTGAAGTTTCCCTACTGCAAAACAAATTGAATGATTTTCGGAAAATGCTCCAGCGTTTTAACATTAGAGATGATGTATTCGGATCGGAGTCTAAGTTTAACAAGCTACTGGTGCGATCGATTAACGCAAACCGACTAATAACATGGCCTCGCGATCGTCTTGGCCAACCGCTCGAGCCGTGACTCCCGTTGTTCCCATGCGCAAAAAGTGTAAAAGTCGGTAAAGATAGGTAAATAAAACCGTTGCGACGGCAACTCCGGCTAAGTGACGAATTTCCGTAAGATGCCCCAGAAAAGCCACGCTGACTAATCCCGATAAGGGAATCATAATATTGGAAAGCGTATTGATTGCCGCCAGCTTGTAAAAACGAGGGATAAAACTATCTGAATTGAAGCGCGCGAGGTTCATAGACTAACGAAGGGCATAGCAAGATACGGGCCTAGTATATCAAAGCGATCGAGGACAAAGTACTTTTCAAGGTAGAATATTGAACAAAACAGATACTCTTGCAGGAGTTTTCTCATGCCGACTGAATTGGATTTTGGCAAAATGACCGTTACGCAAAAGCTACAGATGCTTGAGGGGATTTGGGATGACCATTCGCGATCTCTGGCAGATGTACCATCCCCCGACTGGCACGGTGATATACTAGCCAAGCGAATCAAAGCTGTAGAAGAAGAGCAAAGCCCCTTTCAAAAAGAAAAAGAACTACGATCGCAATGCAGGATGTAAAAAATGCGATCGAGGCAATCTATTTGCTGCTAATCTAAAGAATAGAGTGTCGATACCCCAGCAAAAATGATAACTGCGTTTTCTGTTGAAAATTTTCGGTGTTTCGAGCAACTGAAAATAGAACCTCTAGAACGAGTGAATCTCATTGGAGGAATGAATAATGTTGGCAAAACTGCATTATTGGAAGCAATCTCTTTACATTTTGGGATTAACAAGTTATATATCCCCCTTCAATTAAATGATGAAAGAGGAGCAATCGAAAAATCTGTAGACATAGAAAGAAATTGTAATTGGTTATTCTATAATCAAGAAATAAACAGAGAAATTTATTTAACCGATTTCCAAGAAAATCAAAAAAAAAGGACATTAAAACTGAAGCTCATTAATGCAAAAGATACTGAGGTTTTTACGTTCCATCCTCAATTTTTTGTAAGAGGATCGAAAAAAAAAGATTTGGAAATCGAATATCAAAAAGAAGATGGTTCAAAACTGAAATATAGATTGTTTGTAGCAGTTGACAACAATCAAATGGGTAGATTGGGCTGGCAAACTGAGGGAGACGGAGAAATAGATATTCCATTACCCTTGGTTTTTCTCAAAACAGATCGTCATTCTTTTGATGAAGATATAGAACGTTATAGTATTCTGAAAGAATCCCAGCAAGAAGAGAATATTTTAAAGACTCTAACGATCCTAGAACCACGATTAAAAGAGTTATCTATTCTAGTTTCTTATGAAAAGCCCATGCTTTATGCTAATCTAGGTTTAGAACATCTTGTTCCCTTGCCTTTATCGGGAGAAGGAATGGTGAGGTTGCTTTCTATTGTTTTAGCGATCGCCAATGCACCCAATGGAATTGTTCTGATTGACGAGATTGATAATGGTTTGCATCATTCCGTTTTAACCACAGTTTGGCAGGCGATTGGCGAAGCAGCAAGGCGATCGAATACGCAAATTTTTGCGACAACTCATAGCATAGAAAGTATTCGTGCTGCTCATGATGCTTTTTCGGAAAGCGAGATTTATGATTTTCACTATCATCGCTTAGAACGAATTGGCGATCGCATTAAAGCCATAACCTACGATCGAGAATCAATTGAAACATCAACAGAACTTAATCTTGAAATGCGCTAATGACAAACAAACCTCAAGAAATTGTCAAACCTAAATTACTGATTGGTGAAGGCGTTGAAGATCGGCGTTTTCTGAAGGCTTTTTTGAGACATCTTAATATTACCGATATCCAAGTAGAAGCATATAGCGGGAAAAATAATTTATCAAAATATTTAAAAACCTTAAAATTGATTCCGGGATTTTCTCGTTTAACAGTTCTTGCAATAACCAGAGATGCAGATGATAATGTCGAATCTTCTTGGGATAGTATTTGCTCTTCGCTGAGAAACAATAAATTTGCCGTTCCTGCTAAAATTGGTGAAAAAATCGAAGGAGAACCCACAATAGTTGCTTTTCTTTTTCCCGATGGAAGAAGAACGGGTATGTTAGAGGATTTATGTTTAGATTCTCTTCAAGACGATCCCGTTATGCCCTGCATCGACGAATATTTTAAATGTGTAAAAAACTGTACATCTAGACAGTCTGAAAATATGGCAAAAGCCCAAATGCACGCATGGTTATCTTCTCTAAGTAAGCCGGATAAGCGTCTTGCAGAAGCATCTGAGGCAGGTGACTTTAATTGGAATAGTCCGGCATTCGATCGGTTAAAACGATTTTTGCAAATATTATAAAATTGTTGGAATTGGGTGAGTTAATAAATAAGAATGGAATTGCAGCGATCGCGAGGAGCAATTGATGGTAAAGTTTGACCAGTTATCGAACGGTTATCCATGAATAGCGAGCAATTATCAGTGAGCGATCGCATTATCGTTCCCCTTGATGTCCCCACGCCCGTACAAGCGATCGCGCTGATCGATAAACTTCCGCAAGTCACCTTTTGGAAGGTGGGTTTGGAGTTGTTTATCAGTGCGGGGGTAGAAGTTCTGAAGGTACTTCAACAACGCAATAAGCGCATTTTTCTCGATCTCAAACTCCACGATATTCCCAATACCGTTGCGGGAGCCTGTGCTTCGGTTAAACTGTACGATGTCGATTTTCTCACCATCCATGCGACTTCCGGACGCAGGGCACTAGAAGGAGCGGCAGAAGTGGCTCGCGGCTCGGGAAAACTGCAACTTTTGGCCGTTACTCTACTCACCAGCATCAATTCCCGAGAATTGGCCTTCGATCTGAAAATTCCCCTCGAATTGCCCGAATACGTGTTGCAAATGGCATTGCTGGCCAAAGAATCGAAAATTCATGGGGCGGTTTGTTCTCCCCAAGAAGCACGGCAATTACGAGACATCTGCGGCGATGATTTTCTCTTGGTTTGTCCGGGGGTGCGCCCGAGTTGGTCGGAGGCGAAGGATCAACAACGGGTCATGACTCCCGCCCGAGCCCTAAAAGCCGGGGCAGATTATTTGGTGATCGGTCGTCCCATTACTCAGTCGGGGAATCCTCGAGAGGCTTGGGAGCGTATTTGTGAAGAAATTGCCGGAGTGGTTTGATTGTGAGTTTTAAATTGGGGATAAAAAGAGGATTGGTGGGACTTTCCATCGCGATCGCGAGTGTTTTGCCGACGGTGGCGTTGGCTGAAGAAAACGCCTGTCCGCGAGATTTAGAGACGGTTGTCGGATTGCTTTTGGGGGATTTACCGGGTTATGCCAACCGGGTCATTCAGCGATCGCGCGCTTCGGGAGGGGGCGATCGCGAAACCTACATCGTGATGGCAGGGCGACCGGAGTTTGACCCCTTGGAGTTAGGAATTACGCGCCCTTTACCGACTTCTCCCGATGCCCCCAAACAGGTCTTTTTTACCACCTTAGAGCAGTATTTTGAAGGCGATCGCGCCATCTCTCGAGAAAATTATCATTGGTTATTCCTCGTGCCAACCCCGGACGGATGGCGTTTGGCTACCCTGTTTACCCGTTATGGCTCCCTGCAAAAAGATCGCCCCCCCTCACCCCCCAGAGAAGCCAGTAACGGCGCGATCGGTCAGGCTGTGCGCTTGTGGTTGCGAGATTGCCGTTATGGGAAAGGATGAAGGAATTTCGGAAGGATGAAGGATGAAGGAGGAAAAGGAGGAAGGATGAAGGAGGATGAAGGAAAAATTGAGGAAGAATTGCAAAAATTTAGCGGTTTGTGGGTATTGTTCGCGGTTTTAAGGGAATTTGATAGGGTTCTCCCGGTTTGGGATCGATAATTTGGGTTTCTAAATTATCTTTTTCTAGTAATTGTTGAAACTCCTCTACAGTTCCTTGCGATCGCAGTATGGAAGCTAAGAAACCCTGAAAATCAACATCTCCTCCCGCCGCCGTGGGTAACATGACTTGCGGGGTCAGCCATCGCGCGACTTCAAGTGCGGTATTTCGTCCTTGAATCACGTATCCCACTAAGGGTAAACTGATATTAATCATGGGTGTAATAATGACATCAATGGGCGCGAATTCTTTGAGTTGGGGCGCATGATAACCGTGGGGTTCGTAGTAGAGACTCGTTCCCGTTTCCCGGTCTCTGAGAATGTAACCATTTTCTACGATAAAAGGACCGATGGGAGAGCCGGGAACGGCGATAATTTCCACGCGATCGTTGAGGGTGAAACGTTCCCCGGGTTTGAGGGAAGTGACGCGATCGTAATGGAACTCTTCCACTACTTTTGCCGCATTGGGAGAACCAACAACGGGAATATTTCGAGGCAAGTTTTTTAAGGTTGGCGGATGGGCGTGATCCTCTAACCCTTGGGATAGAAGAATGAGATCTACTTGATCGGGAACGGGTTTGGGAAGGCGACGGATGCCCTTAAATAACCATGGGAAGTTACCAAACACGAGATCGTCGAAGAGCCACGGATCGAGAAGAATGCGGCTATTTCCCAAGTCGATACACCAAGAGTTGTTATCTAGATATGTGAGTTGCAGCATGGCGATCGTTTTTTCATCTTTTCTTTATTTTGCCATCAATGTTCCCGTTTATAGCATTACGAAAGCAGGTTAGGACAATTTCTCTCCCTCTCTCTGCGTTCCTCTGCGTCTCTGTGATGAATTTTCTTCATGTCCTAACGTATTCGCGTAGTGCTATACAAGAATTGCTATATTTACTTCATTACATGAAATCTATCCCCCAGTATTTCTGCTTGAGGCATTAACATTTTGACGATTTGTATACGTTCTTTTCTTTTCCATAAATTCTAATTCTTCACTGAATTTTTTCCCACAGCGATCGCGAAATCGGGAGACTCCTGCAGCAGCCAGTGAAATTAAAATAATTGCCAGTATTGCTCTTAATGTTAAAGTTTCTCCCAGGACTAATAAACCAGCAAGAGATGCCGCGACGGGTTCGAGACTTTTGAGGACTCCAAAGACATTCAGGGGAAGCGATCGCAAGGCTGCCATTTCCAGAGAATAAGGGAAAGCTGAAGATAAAATGGCAACGCCCAAACCCATGATTAACACCCGAGGCTGTAGGAGCGTGCTGCCTGCCGAGAATACCCCAATTGGCATCAAAAGTAATCCCCCGATCGCCATGGCCCAAGCTAATCCCTCTACCCCCGGAATCACTTTCCCCACGCGAGCGGACAAAACAATATAACTGGCTAAGAAAAAGGCGGCAATGAGTGCTAAAATAATTCCCCAAAGATCGACTACAAATCCACCAATCGGTGCGAGGAGTAATAAGCCGATCGCTGCCAACATAACCCAGAGGAGATCTAATTTCCTTTTTGATTTTAAGGCAGCTAATCCGAGAGGCCCGGTAAACTCTAAGGCAGCAGCAATTCCCAAGGGAATGCGATCGAGGGCTTCATAAAAGGAAAGACTCATGAGGGCTAAAACGATACCAAAAGCACATAATAATTTAAAATTCTTTTGTACTTCACTCGTCCATTGGGGTCGCCAGAGAACGAATAAAAGAATCGCCGCAAAACCGACTCGCATGAATAACATTCCCCCGGCTCCCACTTCGGGAAAGAGGGATTTGGCAAATGCCGATCCCCCTTGCATGGAAGCGATCGCGAACAGAGCCAAACCGATTGGAGGGACAGAGACACGGGCAGCAATACGATTTAGGACCATAGCTGTATTGGTTGCCTCTGGGTTGCAGTGAAAGTATCGATTTGTGGGTTGAGTTTTGTCTTGAACCCACTATACTTAATCCTCCCACGATCGCGTCAGAACTGTCAACGCATCAATATAAAAAAAGCATAAAAAGATTGTCTGGATTTAAGGATCGCCTTCCGAGCGCGACAGATTAAATTGCTCTTCAGCTTCGGCAAGAGTGGTAATGGCTTGAGTAATAGCTATTGACATGGCGATCGTCTCAATTTATTAAAAAATGCAACTAAGGAAGCCAATCCGAATCGAGCAATTCTTCTAAAGTATACGGACATTGCTCGGGCAAATCTCGAACGCGATTATCTGTTTTATTGTATACATATTTGACGGCTTTTTGATAAGAAATTTCTAGATTTTCAGACAGATATTTTGTTAAATTGGTTGTCAATAAATCTTCTAGTTGGTCTCGAAAGTTTATCAGTTCGCTGCGCCAATGATTGCTATTGCGATCGTATTCCTCCGACCAATACTGTAATAAGAGAATATGGATGATAATTTGTCTTAACAGACTTTTTACTGTTGCCCGATCCTTCTTTGCCAAAGCCTCTAACTCCTCAATTAAATGTTCTATATCTAACTCATCCAATCGACCCAATTTAAGGAGTTCGATTGTTTCTTCCAACCATTGATAATCGTCAATGTCATACAAAGATATTAAATCGCGGGCAACGGTCATGAATCCTCTCCCCTGTTGTTTTCAAGTCCCCTGAATACTAATTTACCACAATAAGCTGGCGTTGTTACCCAATTGCGATCGCGAGCAGATTATCCTTGATTAGAGTACGTGCCGAAAAAACTAAAGATGAAAGCAGAGATCAAAATCGCTGTCGTGGGCGATATTCACGACCAATGGGAAGCAGAAGATAGAATGGCTCTCAAACATTTGGGGATCGATCTGGTTCTCTTTGTAGGAGACTTTGGCAACGAAGCGATCGCGATCGTGCGGGAAGTTGCAGCGACAGAGATCCCCTTTGCCGCCATTTTAGGCAATCACGATGCTTGGTACACGACCTCTCCTTGGGGACGCAAAAAACCCCCCTACGACCCGGAAAAGGTCGATCGCGTTCGAGAACAATTGGATATATTAGGAGAAGCCCACGTTGGTTATAGCAAGCGGGATTTTCCCGAACTCGGGATCTCGGTGGTGGGAGGTCGTCCCTTTAGTTGGGGAGGATCCCAGTGGAAGAGCGCCGAATTTTTCCGCGATCGCTACAATGTTAATGGATTTCTCGACTCGGGCGATCGCATTGTCTCGGCAGCCAAAGAAACCTCTCAAGAAACAATTGTTTTCTTGGCTCACAATGCCCCCTATGGTTTGGGGGATCGCCCGGAAGATATTTGCGGACGGGATTGGAAACCATTGGGAGGAGATCATGGAGATGCGGATCTGGCCGATGCGATCGCCAGAACTCGCCTCCTGAATAAAAAGATCCCTTTAGTGACCTTCGGACACATGCACCAAAACTTGCGTCACACCCAACGCCAACAGCGCAAAATGCTGCAATGGCAAGATAATACCTTTTATCTCAATGCCGCCCGCGTTCCCCGCATTATTACCCAAAATGGAGCAACAAAACGCAATTTTTCTCTTGTGGTTTTGCGAGATGGAGAAGTTGCTAAAATTTCTCTCGTTTGGGTGGGAAAAAATTATCAAATTGTTTCCGAAGAAATCTTCTATTGTCGTTAATTTTCCGATTCCCAAACTGATGTTAACCCCAACCCGAGATCGCCCCTCATCCTTCATCCTTCATCCTTCATCCTTTCCCTATCCCGTCAGTATTGCCCCCATGATGGAGCGAACCGATCGCCATTTTCGCTATTTTATGCGGCAAATTACTCGAGATGCGCTGCTCTATACGGAAATGGTCACAACGGCGGCCATTTTGCACGGCGATCGCGAAAAACTCCTCGGTTTCTCTCCCGAGGAGCAACCTCTCGTTTTACAAGTGGGAGGAGACAATCGAGAAGATTTGGTAACTTGTGCGAAAATTGCCGAAGATTGGGGCTATGACGAAGTGAACTTAAATGTGGGGTGTCCCAGTTCGCGGGTGCAAAGCGGTCATTTTGGTGCCTGTTTGATGCTGCAACCGGAAACCGTCGCCCGAGGGGTGGAGGCAATGCAAAAGGCGGTCTCGATTCCCGTCACGGTCAAACATAGAATTGGGGTAGACGATCGCGATCGCTATGAAGATCTGCGGGAGTTCGTTCGCATCGTTGCGGAGGCGGGATGTCGGCGTTTTACCGTCCACGCTCGCAAAGCCTGGTTGCAAGGATTGAGTCCCAAGGAAAATCGCACGATTCCTCCCTTACGCTATGGAGATGTCCATCGTCTCAAACAAGAATTTCCTCATTTAATTGTAGAAATTAATGGAGGGTTCACCCATTGGCAACAGGTCAAAGCACAATTGTCTCATGTCGATGCCGTCATGATCGGACGTGCCGCTTACGATAACCCTTATTTGTTTGCCACCTGCGATCGCGATTTTTATGGCGATACCCAAATTCCCCCCACTCGTCGCGAGGTGGTGCAAAGCATGTTTCCCTATCTCGAATATTGGACGGGACGGGGTTTAAAGCTCAACAGTATGACTCGCCATATGTTGCAATTATTTGCCGGACAGCCGGGGACGAAAGCCTGGAAACGCTATATTACCGAAAATGCCTGTCGCGTCGGTGCGGGAGTCGAAGTCGTTCGCGAGGCTTTGCAGCAAGTCCCGGGGGCAAGTTGAGAAAATTTTCCGACGTTTATCGGATAGCGATCGCTGCTATCCTCAACCCTTGGCAATCGCCTCACTCAAACTCCTCAGACTCGAGACTTTCGGATTCAGTAAGGCGATCGCACAGAAAAATTCTCGAGTTTGCATAAAACTCCCAAAATTCCCTTGAGAAACAGATAGAGGCGAAATTGTGCTTCTGCCCACTTAAAAACACGTTATGTTTATGTATTATTCTCCCAAAAACCATGCGCGAGATTGACGATACGACTGAAGT
>JBFRWJ010000598.1:0-5195 GCA_051439525.1 Spirulina sp.
CTCCACGGCTGCACTCACTCTAACCAACTCATTCGAGTCATTGAGAGCGGCAATTAAAGGCTCGACTGCTCTCTCATTGCCGATTTTTCCTAACCCCTCGGCTGCACTCACTCTAACCAACTCATCCGAGTCGTTGAGAGCGGCAATTAAAGGCTCTACTGCTCTCTCATTGCCGATTTTTCCTAACCCATAGACTGCACTCCATCTAACAGACTCATCCGAGTCATGGAGAGCGGCAATTAAAGCCTCTACTGCTCTCTCATTGCCGATTTTTCCTAACTCCTCGGCTGCAATCCCTCTAACCCACTCATTCGGGTGATTGAGAGCGGCAATTAAAGGCTCGACTGCTCTCTCATTGTCAATTTCTTTTAACATCTTGGCTGCACTCCCTCTAACCCACCTATTCGAGTCGTTGAGAGCAGCAATTAAAGCCTCTACTGCTATCTTATTGTCAATTTCTTTTAACATCTTGGCTGCACTCTCTCTAACAGACTCATTCGGGTGATTGAGAGCAGCAATTAAAGCCTCGACTGCTCTCTCATTGCCGATTTTTCCTAACCCCTCGGCGGCTCTCCATCTAACATCCCCATCCGAGTCATTGAGAGCAGCAATTAAAAGTTCAATGACTTGTAAATGCTCTATTTTCCCCAAAGCAATGAGAACCGACTCAATAAATTCTGCATTAGGATAAGAACGCCAAAATTGACCGATTTGATCGATGATTTTAGCGATGAGGGGATGAGAGAAGCTCTGACATTCAACGATACACGATCCTGCCAATAACAACAGCGTTTTAAAAATATCATCCTTTTCTCGGAGAATTGACTGCAAAAGCGGGATCGGCTCGTCCAGCAAACCCACCACCAAACTAATCGTCTCGTGCCAGTCATATTCCCAAAGATGCGCCTTAACTAAAGCAATACCCCGATCGCAATCTTCCACAATCTCCCTTTTCAAATAAGCCGCCGTTAAATATTCCTGAAACGTCCGATGGAGAAATAAATATTCATCCCCATCTCTCGATCGCTTTTGAATAATGCCATCCTCCTCCGTCAACTCCTCCAATAAATCGGCGATTGTGACTTGTTGAAAATCGATCGCTTTCCCATCTTCCAGATAATCCCGCAAACTCTCCCGCACATCCTCCAACCGAAAAATCTCCTTATTTTGACAACTGATGCGATACGCCAAAAACTCCAATAACTCAATTTTTGCCAGTACCCAACCCTCCTGCTGTAACCGCCGTTCATTCTCGCGACTCCAATCCTTCAACATATAATTCACTGCTTGTTGATAGACTTGCGTGCGACGTGCCGGAAGAATCAATCCTTTTGTTTGATACAAACTGCACAATAACGACAACAGTAAGGGATTCTGCACTAACCCTTGAATTTGCGGCTTTTGCTCCAACTCCGCAATCAATCCCTCAGTCGAAACCTTTTCATCCTGTAAATATGACTCCGCATTTTTAAACCAATATTCGATATATTTCCTTGTCTGTTCTTGTCCAAAAGGAACGATTTCCACATCCTTCCCGACATTGACAAACGAGCCATCATACCCCACAATCCGCGACGTTAAAATCATCGCACAAGGATACTGTTTCGCAAACCGATTTAACCGTTCCTTTAAATCCAAACGTTGCTCTTTCGGAACTTCATCCAAAGCATCCAATAACAGCAAACAAGTCCCCGCTTGTAACTTCTCCCGCAATAACGATTCAAAACTAACTCGCCGATCCCACTCTTGCCACTGTTCCCCATATTCTTCTCGCAATAACTCAAAAATGCGCTCCAGAATTGTTTTTTTGCTCTCCGCCAACTTTGACAAGCGAAATAATAAGGGAATGACAATCTTTTCCGTCTTCTCATTGCCCTCTAACTGCTCCTTTGCCCGAGCAATAACCGTCAATGCTTCCTGTTTTAACAAAGTTGACTTTCCCATTCCCGGATCTGCCAGTACGACCATTCTTTGATGTTCTTTTCTCGCTTCCTGCCAATCAACCTGCGTTCTTTCCTTCTCCTCTCTCATCCCCTTTAACGCATAAATTCGTCGATTATCCGTCTCGGATTCTGCATAACTTCTCATCGTCTCAACTTCATGCTTAAACTTCCGTTCTAGCGTCACCTGAATATCAATATACTGCTCTTGCAATAAAATCCTTTCTTGGGGAACGTGAAACAAGCGCAAATATTTCACCTTCTCTTCAATATCCTCTAAAAACTGACGGATAACTTGCTGCTTCGGCTCTAAATTCAGTTGCTCCAACTGCCTTGTAAGATTATCCCAACGAATGCAGTAACTTTCATCACTCTTACTGCATTGAATGACCCCCACAACCCCTCCCAAATCTTCAGCAATAACCGCCCCGCCACTCGTTCCCGGATCGACCTTCGTATCAATTCGATGAGAACGAAAAGTCGCCTGCGATCGCGGTAAAAGATTCCAAGGACGATCGCTCGTTACCGTCCGATTGCCATAGGTTGCCAACACCTTTAAAGGCGCACTCGCTTGAATCTCCCGCGACGATACGGAATAGCCTTTGGGAAAATATTTCTCCTGCTTCGGCGGAAACCCATAAACTGTAACGCTTGTCTCTAACTGCGAAGGATTGATAATCGGAACGGCTGTTGCTTGTTGAACCTCGATTTTCAGAATCGCAATATCAACATCCGGATCCGAATATTCTTCACACCATTGCGCCTCATACTGTTTATTTTGATATTCAACACAAAGACATTCCAACTGATAAATGACGTGATGACAGGTAATTAAATACCCATCCTCGCGAATAATAAACCCCGATCCCGCCGTCGATGCGCGATCGCATTTCAAAATCCTCACCATCGACTCCCGACAGCGATCGATGCTATAATCAGCCATCAGATCGCCTCAACTCTTATCGCCCAAATCCCATTCAATCGTCACTGCCACATTCGCTTGCGCCGTTCCCTTCGTCACCAAAGGAATCCCCGTTTCGCCCCCCAATTGTAACCCAAAAGCCAGCGTTACCTTACTCGGTTTGAGGTCGTCGCTGGCATCCTTAATACTTGCGAGAATCGTCTGCGAATAACCTTTTACCGTACTCGATATCACCGATTTTAAGCGATCGGTACGCCCTTGAATATCATCAATAATATCCGATGCTCCCACAGCCTGTAATTCATCGCTGTCGAGTTCGTCATATTGAATATAGATTTCTTGTCCGTCGGGGGCTTGTATGGCAGTAACTTTTAATGACATGATAGTTATAACTTGCGAACCGCTATTTTTACTATACGCGATCGCATTCAATACTTCACGATGACACTTTGACGCGATTAAGAGTAAAAATTTGCTTTCCCAGCTCAACGATCTCTTTTTTCTCGAGTTCGCTTAAAAAGTCTTGACCGTTTAGCTTTCCTCCGGGGCGTTTTGGATCGCCTCCCGCATCCAGATATCGTTTTCTTGCCAGAGCAAATATTTCTTGAAGTCTTTGATATTGTTGTTGTTCGGTTGGGCTAGGTTCTCTCATGTTTATTCTCTCCAGTTTGTAGGAACAATTTCACCGTTAGGTGCAATAATGGCAATTGGCAGAATCGCGCTAGGTGTTGCAATATACCAATCTCCATTATCGGGATCGAAAAATTCATCAGAAACCCCCGTGGAGACCCCCACCATATCCGAAGGATTGGTGGTGGGACGGGGCTTTTAAAGGGCGGAAATGGTTCCGCCCGCAGCCCCTCAGAAAACAGGGGCGCATATTTTGGGGGCGAGGGACGGCGAATCGTCTCTTGGTGCGCGTTCCCTTGCGTCTTTCGCCGACGCGGGGTCGCACCGCAATTCGCCATGTCCAATCGCCCCGTTGGGGGTTCGATACTCCCAAAATAGGCAAATCAATAGGTGTACGCATAACCATCCTTTTGGTGAATTGGACTGCAATATTTGTGACTGATTCCTTGAATCAATCCAGTTTTTGTCGAAATATTGAAACTTCCTGTAGAGCGCACTGAAACTCGCCCAAAATAAGTTCCAATCTTCTTTCCTTTGGTAACAATTGCTTTAACAATGTCTCCGGTTTGGAATCCTTTAACTTGCTTCTGACGGGGAACGTAGCGAGTGGGGAAACCGTATTTATCGGTTCTGCACATTTGTCTCGTTCCGTGACCTTTAGCAGCAATTAGAAGTGGCTTTTTGGCCTCAACAATCAACTGCTCTGGGGTGGACTTACCGACGCAGGCCGCGTCGAGCCAATGAGTTTTAGGAAGGTTTTGACGGATACGATTAAACTTGGTCAAACCTCCCGTTCCCACCTCGACGGGCAAACTCGTTTTCTTTAGCTCTTCGTACAGTCGCCATCGAGTCGAATTGACGGCTGCACTATCTGCTAAAGGTTTTTTAGCTTGTCCGATAATTCGCTTGAAAATGTTAGGTTTACCTGATAAAAACTGTTCGATTTCTTGATTCCCTTTGGTTTGATTGCAAGGACGACAAGCTAACGTTAGATTGCTAACTCGGTCGCTTCCTCCTTTCGATTTCGGCTTGATATGCTCGACTTCTAGCGGCATATTCTCTGCACTACAATAAGCGCATTTTCTGTTCCACTTTTCGAGCAAATATTCGCGAACTTCATATCCGAATAATTCTCCTTGCTGATATTCAGTGCCAGAGATTTCAGGATTCTGCAAGGCTTGAGTGTCGAATCGAACCAACTCTTGAGAAATCTCCGATATCGGACAGATTCGGCAGAGGCGATTAACCCAAGTGATAATATTATGAACTCGCGACATCAAGCTGGGAGTCAGCCACCCTTCGGGACGTTTTCGGTTGAGAAATCTAGGTTTTCTGTACCGCGTTTTTCGATTTCTGCGAGAACGCCTTAACTGTCGTCTTGAGGTCAAAGCATCGCGAATTTGATGTCCGCGATGGGTTAATTCTGCACCCCAGATAACACGATTTCCTTGCAGGATTGCCAAACCCGTTGTTGTCGAGCCGGGATCTATTTTTAGCTGACAATTGTTTGTTTCTCCTCCCTCTACATCCTGTAGGATAATGGTAAATGGAAATCGCTTAAATACCTTAGCTCGTCCCGATTTGAGTAATTTTCTCGCTCTAGCGGGATGAGTAGGATTTAACGGTTTCTTGTTTTTGTCTAACACGAAAACCCGCATGGGTTAAACTCCTATTGCTAGGGTAAAGTTCGCTTCGCCAATGTT
>JBFRWJ010000599.1:0-5992 GCA_051439525.1 Spirulina sp.
GCTCGCGCTTGGCGCGCGGGCCGCGGGGGCCGCCCCCTTGCCGGCGCCCGCGCGCCCCCGCGCGGGCGGCGCGGCCCCCCCCCCCCCCAAACCCGAGAGCTTCTACCTCCGTACTCTCGCGACTGCGTGCCGCCAGATCGTTGAGAACATCGTTACTGGTGGGTAATTGAGCACTTTGATTGTTATTTAATCCAAATAAATCCCGACGTAGCTGTTGATTGCGACTTCGTTCCCCCTGGGGGGTAGAGTTGGAAAGAGCCCGAAGGCGATCGCGACGAGATGAGGTGGAATTTCCGGGCAAATTGGGCGCGTTTCGCCGTACCGTGCGAGATCTGGCGCTAATATTCGGCAAAAAACGATAGGGACGGGAGGAAGTTTGCCGGGGTCGAACCGATGCCGGATTGATTTCACCGGGACGGGGGGGTAAATTGGGTCGCGATCGCGGCAGGGATTCTCGTTCTCGTTGTCGGGGGGTTGCTTCTGGGGTAAAGGAAGGTAGGGTGAGATCGGACTCGGGCGGGTTAGGAAGGTCGAAAGAATACTCGGTTTGGGGAGAACTATAATCTTGGGGCAACCGGGCGAACTCTGTCGGGGTAAGTTCGATCAGTTGTACGTTACCGGGGATGACAAAATTTCCCTCACTTTCCCCGAAAAAGGGTAAAGTCGGTAACGCAACGCCAAGGGTGGCGTGCATTCCCACGGAGGCTAGGGCGGCAATGGTGGTGGGATGTCGCAACGATAGAGCGATCGATTGCCAAAATGAATGTGAAGACATTGGGGGGAACGAACTCGAAGATCGCGGGGTAGAAGTAGCTCAATTTTAGCGCGAGGGGAGGCATTCTACAGACAAGGCAGGGGCTGAATTTGCACGATCAGGAGGGAAAAATAGCTTAATTCTAAGGTGGGGCGATCGCGCAAGTGATAGATTTTTTGTTCGGGATGGGTTGCCCGTTCTACGATCCAACTCCTTTCTAACAGGTTGGCGGCGGCTAAAATCTGCCAAACTTTTTCGTAGACGGAAGCGACTTTGAGGAGGACGACGACATCGGCCCAAGCTAAAACGGCTTCTAATTCATCAATACTGTAAAGAGCGGGTAAAATGGCCATGCGCTGCCCGCGAACGGTTAAGGGAATTCCCAACATTGCTGCCGCCGCACAGGGAGAGGTGACTCCGGGAACGATTTCGATCTTGACTTCGGGATGGTGTTCTTGTAGGGTTTGCGCTAAATAAGTAAAGGTGCTGTAGAAACTGATATCTCCTTCACAAGCGAAGGCAACATCATGACCGTTTTTGAGATATTGCCAAACGCGATCGGCGGCTTTTTCCCAAGCTCGAACGAGAATGTGGCGATCGCCGACGTAGGGAAATTCTAAAGCGAGGGTGGGTTGTTGGTAAGCCAGCCAAGGTTCGATAATCTGTTGCGCGACTCCGGGTTTGCCGTTGAGTCCTGCCGGAAACGCGATCGCGCTGGCTTCTCGCAGCAGTCGCAAGCCTTTGAGGGTAATTAATTCGGGATCGCCCGTGCCTATACTGATACCGTAAAGGATTCCCATTTCAATGAACAATTATCAATAACCAATAACCAACAACCAATAACTAATAACCAATCACTAATTATGGTTTTGCCCACTGTTATTTTACCCGGATATTTTGCCCGTTGGACGGATTATATTCTGCTGGCTGAGTCTTTAAAACAGCAAGGAATTCCCACGGCGATCGTTCCCTTGCGCAAGCGAGATTGGTTTCCTACCCTCGGGGGTCGGTCTGTCGTTCCCATTGTCAGAGCCATTCACGAGACCGTGCAAGGGGTGTTAAGGGAGTCCGAAAGCGATCGCGTCAATTTAATCGGGCATTCGGCGGGAGGTTGGATCGCTCGCATTTATTTGGGAGACGTTCCCTATACCGTTCACGGAGATGTTACGGCAAAAGAAGGGGTTTGGCAAATTCGCGATCGCGTGGCGGCTCTGGTCTCTCTGGGAACGCCCCATATAAGCCAAGAACGCTGGACGAAGCGCAATTTAGATTTTGTCAACGATAATTATCCCGGGGCGTTTTACAGCGATTTAAAGTATGTTTGCGTGGCAGGAAAAGCGGTTTATGGCAAACAATGGGAGAGTTGGTTGGCTTATAACAGTTATAAGTTAACTTGCGGTGAGGGTAATGCTTGGGGAGATGGGATTACTCCCATCGCGGCAGCACATTTGCAAGGAGCGACAAATTTAACGATCGAGGGGGTCAAACACTCGCCCCAATCCCCGGGGTTGTGGTATGGATCTCCCGAAGCGATGGCCGTTTGGGTTGATTATTTGGAATAGTGAGGCGATGATAAAAGGCGGAGGCCATTATTCTGGAGAACCCCAACCATGCGCATGCTGCACACCATGTTGAGAGTCGGTAATTTGGAGGAATCCCTTAAGTTTTACTGTGAAGTTTTAGGGATGAAATTACTCCGCCAAAAAGATTATCCCGGCGGCAAATTTACTCTTGCTTTTGTCGGTTATGGTGATGAGTCGGACAATACGGTTATCGAATTAACGTATAACTGGGGCGTTGACAGTTATGACATTGGTAGCGGTTACGGTCATATTGCCCTGGGAGTCGATGATATTTATGCCACCTGCGACGAAATTAAAGCGCGAGGGGGCAATGTCGTCCGCGAACCGGGTCCAATGAAACACGGAACGACCGTAATTGCTTTTGTTGAAGATCCCACCGGTTATAAAATCGAACTGATTCAGTTAAAAAAACAAGATTCGGAACGGGAACAAGAAACAGCAGTTGCTGCGAGTTAATGGCGTTGGTTGTTGCGCTTTAGCCCCTCGCGATCGAGGAGTTGCTGGTGGATTATTTCCGTCGCTTTTACGAGTTCAAGAGAAACCCAACATTTCGTTCTGTTGGGTTTCACGACAAGAAAATTCACCACAGAGACACAGAGGAACACAGAGAGAGAAATTTTCCTCACCTACTTTCGTACTCTTCTGATTCTTGTTGTCTTAAATTGGCGAGGGTACGATCGCTTGCAAATTCTGCGCCATTCTTGAGCCATGGGATGGGTTGCTCTTCGTCAATGCGATCGGGATTCACCCAAACAATCTCGCCAATTTCTCGAGCCTGTTCTGAGGCTTTAGCAAATAACTTTCTCACAACTTCATCGAGAGCAACAATCGTTTTATCGGTTTCTAAGGCTGCTTCGAGGAGATGGAAATCTTTAAACATTGCCTCCCCTTGCTTGTAAGTTTCTTCGTCTATTGTTGATTCGATTATCTGCCATAGTTCTTGGCGATCGCGAAGTTCTTTGAGATAGACTACTCTTTTTTTAGCAATCATTGTTCGTTTCCATATATCAGCAAATCTAGATTGGTGTCGATCCCATTCTTTTTTAATGTCTGAAGTCATGACCATCTTATGACCGCGATCGAGGACGGTTTGCAGAAAATTGCGACAATTGACAGAGGTGGGATAAGTTGCATCTTCTCCTCCGGCAGAACGCGCTACAGAAGCATCGATAACCAGATTTTTGGAGGATTTACTCATTTAGCATTTTCAAAAAGTTTGGCTTCTGCTGCACTCAAATAGCGATGGTTGAGCATCATGGCAATATCGCCGAAATCTTCCGGCCAATCTCCATAAGCTCCTGTTTCATCTAAGTTTGCACTATTAATTGTCGTTCGCCCATCTTCTTGTCGCGTAAACCAGTGTAACTTGACTAAATCGGGATTCAATTTTTCTTCTGCAACAAGGGTCTGAATAGCAACGAGCAATAATTCGCTATGGGTTTCTATCACAACTTTTACACCTCTTTTAGCAGCGGCGGCGAGGATTTCTGCTAATGCCACTTGTGCGCGAGGATGCAAGTGCAATTCTGGTTGTTCTAAATATACCAATTGTCCGGGTTCTGCAACCAAAAGAGCCACAAGAATGGGTAAAACTTGAGATACTCCAATTCCTACATCGGCAATATTGACAGTTTGAGAAGTTGTTGTCTTATCTAGCATTAAACCCACTCGTAACTCTACTTGTACATCGTTGAGTTGTGTTGCTTCCACTGTCCAAGTGAGTCCGAGTTGTTTGAGGCTTTCTTTGAGTTTTTCCAAGCGCTCATCTTGGGTTTGTTGCCAATAGCTGATAATACTTGCTGCATATTTTTCAAAAGTTCCTTGAAAATCTTGACCAATAGCTGTAGTTGGATAACTTCTTTCTGGATTTCCTCTTAAACCCGGAAGATGTACAATTTGGAGAATGGGGGATTTGAAAAACTGGATTGTGAGATCGCTATCATAATGTATAATTTTCTCTTCATTTGTTCCTAGAATAGATGTAACAAGTAAATCACAAAAACATCTTTGATTGGTTAGAGTCCATTGAAATCCGTATGTAAAATCTATTGGTGCTTTATCACTAAACCTCCAAGCTAATTCTTCTTCGGGATCGTAAGAGATCAACCTTTCAATTATCTCTTTTTGAGTGATATTGTGATTGAATTTAAGTTTTCGATTGAACCATCCATGAGTTGATTCAAAAATATAAATTTTTCCTTGTTTTGATTTCTTGTAATTTGTTTTTAAACTCTGATGTTTTATCTCTAAAGTAACAGTAAAATCAAGTTCTTGATTAGTTTGAGGATTATAAGAAAAAAGCTGCTCTTCTAATGTAAACTTAACATGAGGACCATTGAGCAAGAAAACCCCCGGATTATAAGGTGCTTCCAATGTTTGTTTCATTAACAATAACGGCTGCATAATACTGGACTTTCCAGAACTATTGGCACCCGCAAAAATAGTCAATGGCGCTATCTCAATGGAACATTCGTCATAAAGCGATTTAAAGCCTTGAATTGTAATTTTTGTAATGCCTTTATCTTCTGCCATTTTATTAGCATCGTTAGAGTATAGTTATGATTACTATGTATTATAGCTCATCAGGAGTGAGAAAAGATTGAACGAGAATGGCAAACAGAATAAACTTGGACTTGTCACCTCAACCTTTTTATTGCCGGGAGAAGGAACTGTTGGAACTTATGGCGATTTGCTCAAACAAGGACGCAGAGGCGATAACCTCACTCCCCATCATATTCCCGCCAATGCTTTTATGGCAGCGAATCATATTCCCGCCAATGCTTTTATGGCAGCGAAAATTCCGGGGTATAGTAGAAACAAGGGGATTGCGATTATGATGGAACATATTTCTCCCGGTAAAGGCGGTCGGCATCGACAAACCCTATCTTATGGGAAATCTCCCGATCGCTACCTGACTCCAAGACTTGCCCTCGCCCGATAAATCTGGGATGTTCGCTCGATTTATCGCCGAGAAAATCTGTACGTTCCTTCCATTAGACACAGTTTGCAACAAGTGATTCAGCAAAATCAATCCGCTTGGCTGGATGTCTTTAAACGCCAAAGGAGTTAAATTATGAATTATTCCCAATTATGCGATCGCCTTCAACAAAACCGACTTCTCCAATCTCTTGAAGAAATTGCCGTTTTTGAAGAGACTTTATCCTGTCTCATCGAATATCCTCCAGAAAACGACTATCTTCCTCAATTACACTTAATTTTAGACGATCGCTGCCAAGAACCAGCAATTATGTTTGGTTTGGTTCACTTCCTCGAATCTTTTGACGTGGAATCCCAATTAAAAGCATTTGTAACCGTTTTACCTCAATTAATCGATTCTGTGCCAGAATGGGTCAAAATTCTCCATCAACGCATTATCAATGATGAGTCAACTTACATGATTTACCAAGCTATTCTACAAAATGCAGAACTCTCTCCTGAAATTGCAGAATTGTTAAAAAATATTACTCCCCAACCCGCTTATTCCGCGATCGCTTAGATAGATCGATCGCCACCTCATCAGTCATTTCAATGATCAATTATCAATGATCAATTATCAATTACCTCCGACTAAAGCGGGAGGCTTGGAATTCGGACGTTTTTTTGTTTTCCCCCTGAAGTGGAAGGCTTGAGACCGTTTCTTTTTGGTCAAATCAAT
>JBFRWJ010000600.1:0-9698 GCA_051439525.1 Spirulina sp.
CGACATCGACAAAAAGACGCTCTCTCTCGGCAAATTTGGGATCCTGTTCCCTTAAGTTGACACCAATGATTGCTTGCGCCCTTAATTTACGGTAATCATCCGGATTTGATATTAAATTGTACCAGAAATCGGGGCAATGTTGGGACTTGCCACGATCGATCGCTTCTTGATATTTGGCTCTAAGGAGCGATCGCATACAATTAAAGTCAGATGAGTTGAATGCAAGTACAATGATTTTAACAATGGGGATGCTCCTTTGTTTTTGGTGGGGACAAAAGAGTCATCCAGAAGCCGAAAAACCCGCTATAGAAGTAGCACAGAGCTGGCTCGAGGGGGTGGATGCAGAACGATATGGAGAAAGTTGGGATGAAGCCGCTCACTATTTTCAGGACGCACTGTCTCGAGAAGAATGGCTCTCATCTATGCAGTCAGTGAGACATCCTTTGGGTCAAAAATTATCGAGAAGCCTCAAATCCAAACAATACCACACATCTTTACCCGGAGCGCCGGATGGAGAATACGTCGTCATTCAATTTAACACTTCTTTCGAGAATAAGCGCTCTGCTATTGAGACTGTAACTCCGATGAAAGATCGAGATGGGCAATGGCGCGTCTCGGGATACTATATTAAATGAGAATTCATCTCCCGCTCAAGGACTGCAGTAAGTCTACATCGACATACTGGCGATCGCCGACTCCCCCTCGCAAGGATAAAAACGGGCGATCGGGTTCTCCCAAACTATTGAGAATGAGGGTTGCTTTGGCAAAATTCTGATTTTTGGTGTAATTATTGGCCGTGAGAATAGTCTTTAAATTTGCCCCCGTAGCAGCTTGTAACCCGGCTTCCGAGTCTTCAAAGACGATACATTCCCCAGAGTCTAAATTCAGCTTTTCGAGGACGTATAAATAGATATCCGCAGCCGGTTTTTTCTGGGGGACGATATCCCCTGCCGCAATAACTTCAAACCAGTCCGGATCGAGGCTATTCTGCAATAAAGCAATGGTAGTAGGATGGGAACTGGTAGTGGCGATTGCCAAACGCAAATCGCGATCGCGTGCTTCCTCAATTAAACGCTTGACCCCCGGACGTAAAGGCAGTTCTCCCCGTCGCAATAAATCGTAATAATGTTGCGTTTTCTGGCGGTGCAAGTCGGCGATAAACTCATCGAGGCGATCGGGGGGGTTGAAGTCTTGACAATAATATTGGATATAGAAACGAATGCGCTCTTTTCCTCCCGCAACGGGTAAAAGTTGCCCGTACAGTGTCCGAGACCAATTCCAGTCTAATCCCGCTTCGGTAAAAGCACGATTGAAAGCGACGCGATGTCCGTCTCTTTCGGTTTCTGCTAGGGTGCCATCCACATCAAAAATGAGTGCTTTTAACATGAGTCGTTCTTAGGGATTTATTTTAAGGTGGGAGTGTCGCGATCGCTCCCTATCCATGAAATTAACGCAAATTCTCCCCCTTTCCCTCATCCTTTTCGCAAATTTAGCCTATCCTCCCGCTCGGGCCGGGGGTTCTCTCATGTTAAGCGATATTGATTCTCTCATTCAACAATCTTCACAACTCGAGACAGAAATTAGGATCGTCCTCGCAGAAACAAACCGTAAATTTACAGAAATTGTTTGTGTTGGGGGGAGAATTTCTAGTAGATATGGCGCTCTCGGTGGAGCGAGATTTGCCCCATTTCGTTGTTTATTCGGAGAGCAACTTTTAACCATTGAAGCCGATAATATTGTTGACCTTCCCGATGGGTCATCTTTTCCTTTAGTCGAACTTCACGATCGCGAGAGCCTCCCCCAAGAAATGTCGCTTTCTTTTCAATTGCGATCGTGGTCTTGGGGCAAAATTGACTGAGAAATAGGCTGTTTTTTGAGCCATCGCCCTTGACAGTAGCGATCGGCGCTAAAATTCATTGAATCTTTACTCTTTTCTCGCATCTTTTCATTGAATCTTTAATACTTTATGCGGGTTTAATTGTTAGGGTATTGTAGTAGAAGAGTTTTTTCAGGGTCAGAGAAGATGAAAAAGCGAGTATTGGTTTCTCTAACAAGCATCTTATTTTTAGGTCTCATGATTGCTGGATTTGGTGTTGAATTTTTGGCAACGGCTGTTGCAGATCCCAATAGTTGTGCGATGAGTCCGCATAACCAAGGGTGTGAAAACGATTTGCCGATCGATCGAGACCAGCAGGAAGGCGAAGAACTCGCTCTAGAGAATTACTTTATTTCGGAAACATTATCGGACTACTTCTCCTCCGAATTGTTATCGGAATCATTAAAGAGCGAATATTTAGCTGGTTATTTCAGTGAATAGAAAATGAGAAATCGACTCTCCTGTCGGGACGTGAAATTTAATGTTTCTCCTTGGCATGGTTGAGATTTTCTTGGGATTCCCTTCATAAGCGGAGATTTAAAACTTCTGGTTCGCGGAATCGGTTACTGAAGAAGTCGTTAAAACTTGAAGATATTTTGGGTATAATGAGATAAGAATAAGAATCCCTCTGTTGCTCGTGTCCTTTCGTCCCTACCCAACAATGAATTTTTCTTCTCCCAGACAAATTGTCCTCAGACAACAGTTTTATCGCGAAATCAATCAAGCAGAATCCCAAATCGATTTGGCTCGAGGGGCATTGTATATTGCTTGCGAAGAATATCCCGATCTCGATCCCGAAGAATATATCAATGCCTTGGATACAATGGCTGAGGAGGTACAAGAGCGACTGAAAGAAACCGCCTACCCCCTGAAAACGATTCAAATCCTCAACCACTATTTTTATGAAGATTTGCAATTTCAAGGAGATCGCAATAACTACTACGACCCCCGCAATAGTTTTCTGAACGCAGTTCTCGATCGCCGCATGGGAATTCCCATTACTTTATCTCTGGTTTATCTCGAAATTGCCCGGCGCATTAATTTTCCCATGGTGGGAATCCCGATGCCCGGACATTTTCTCATGCGTCCGGATTTTGAAGACTCTGGGATTTTTGTCGATGCGTTCAATCAAGGGGAAATTCTCTTCGAGCAAGACTGCGAGGAACTGCTCCAGAAAATTTACGATCGCCCCGTTAAACTTGAACCTCATTTTTTAGAACCCATTAGCAAGAAACTGTTTCTCGCTCGTATATTGACTAATTTAAAGTTTATTTACCTCAATCGCAATCAATTAAAAAAAGCCCTTTCCATTGTCGAACGAATTTTGCTACTATTTCCCAATAATCTCTCCGAGCTTCGCGATCGCGGGCTTCTTTACTATCAATTAGAGCGGTGGATTCCCGCCAAATCCGACTTAGAACTCTATTTAGAAAGCGTTCCCATGACAAGGACAAGAGATACGATGGCGATCCGCCAGATTCTCGAACGCTTGAACTCGATCGGTTAATTCAGTCAAGAACCGCTATTGACGATTAACTTTAATCTTTAACAACCTCATCGAGTAAGTCAAGAATGCGATCGAAGTGAAAGTCTTCGATTTGTCCGGCGATCGCTTGGCCGATGGCGGCATGAGGGGCGGGAAGTTCTTCAAGAAGTTGGAAAACCTGTCGGGTATCGGCGGCTTCTACCGCTCCATACAAGTGCTGCAACCATTCCGAAGGAAGAGCGGCCAGCTCGTCCGGTTTCAGGAAAACAAGAGATTGTTCGGTCTCCAAGGGTAGGCAAGAAGGAACGGGGTAGGCCTCATAAACATAGCGTACCCTCAAATGGATGGCAATTTCGGCAAGCAATTCTTCGGTGTGGAAGGGTTGGCGAATCCAACCATCCCAAGGTGCGGCCAGAATATTGGCGCGCTCTTCTTCCCGGGCATCGGACGCGATCGCCACCATCACCGTTTTCGTCTCGGGGTCGATTTGCTTGATTTTCCGGACGACTTCGCGACCCTCTCCCTCGGACATATAGATATCCATAAAAATCAGATCCGGCTGCCAACGTTGCCATTGCGCGATCGCCTCTTCTCCCTTCACGGCTTCTCTCACAACAAAGCCCAAACGAGCCAGGATCGTTGTTAAAATTTCTCGGTTGGAGGCATTATCGTCCGCAACGAGGATTTTATACTGTGGTTGGTTGGCAGCCAAAGCGATCGCTCTGGGAGTTGGGGGCTCGTGGCGATGGCGAGGGGCATCCTCGAGGGCGACGGCAATTTCAAACTGAAATGTCGTTCCCTTCCCCGGGGTACTATTGACCCCCAATTCTCCCCCCATCAAGCGGACAAACTGATGGCTAATCGCCAAACCCAGTCCAGTGCCTTCGTGACTTTGGCGACCGCTTTGGGTTTGGGTGAAGGCTTCAAACAGAGAAGGCAATTCCTCGGGGGCAATGCCAACCCCAGTATCTTTGACCGCAAAGTACAATCGCTCTCGGGTGCTGCCGCGAGACACTTGCAATTTGACCGACCCCTCGGGGGTAAATTTAATGGCATTGTCGAGCAAATTCACCAAGACCTCTTGCAACTTAACTCGGTCGGTTTGCAGGGAATTGGGTACGTCGGCATCGCAGTGAATCTCGAAGGCGATCGCCTTGGCCTCGGCTTTGGGGCGCAACATGACGGCAATTTCCTCGAGGAGGGTTCTCAGGTGTAAGTGAGTGGGGTTCAAGGTTATGTGCCCGGCTTCAATTTTGGAGAGATCCAAAATTTGATTGATTAAATTTAAGAGATATTCCCCACTCCTTTCAATCGTGCGGATATCGTGGCGATCGCGATCGGCAAGGGTGGAACCGTGGAGCAGCAATTGGGAATAGCCGAGAATGGCATTGAGAGGGGTGCGAAGTTCGTGGGTCATATTGGCTAAAAAGACCGTTTTGGCTTGGTTGGCGGCATCGGCTTCTTCTTTAGCGGTTTGCAGTTCTGCGGTTTTTTGCGTTACGGCTGCTGCCAGTTCGCAATTATAGTTTTTCAGTAAGGTTTCCACTTGCTTGCGATCGCGAATATCCTGAAAGACATTCACGGCATAGACGACCTCGCCTTGAGGGTTGCGGATGGGTGCGGCATAGACTTCCAAGGGAATCCGCCGACCGTCGACTTCAACTTCAAGATCGTCGGCTCGCCCGGTTTCCCCCCGTAATGCTCGCACGATGGGGAGTCGTTCGTTCGGGTAAAGGGTATCGGTATTGATTTGGTAGATGCGATAGGCAATATTGAGGCGATCGAGGGGGACATCGGGAGTGCGATCGCGAAACAATTTGCGTCCCCAATGGTTGACGAGTAACAAATGTCCTCGCGTATCAAACACCCCCACCCCCATGGGGATGCTTTCCACGATCGCCTCGAGTTGCTGTTGATTCTCATTCAGGGCGTGGAAAGAATCTCGTAACTGCTGCTGCATGCGGGAAAAGGTTCGACCGAGATCGTAGATACTGCCGATGCCTTCCGGGGCGATCTCCGCCTCGAGGTTGCCCTCGGCGATCCCTCGGGCGGATGCTTGCAAGCGTTGGACGGAAGCGGCAATCTGACTGGCGATCGCCCAACCGACAATGAAGGAAGCGAGCAACGCCAAGGCACACAGCGCGATCGTGTGTTGAAGGTTGCGTTTTGCATCTTGGAGAAACTCCGACTCCGGCACGATCGCCCAGATTTGCCAGTCCAGTTGCGCCTGTCGATCGCGCAGGGGGGCAACGTGCAAAAAATAGCGATCGCCTCCCTCCCAAAACGGTCGGATTTCGGTGCGATCGGCTGCGGCGATCGCGGGTTGCCCCACGATGCGGGCGGCTTTGGCGAGGAGCGGATCTCGGCTTTCTGCTGGGGTAAAGCGTTGAAACCCTCGCCTGTAGTGAATGGGATCTGGGGAGGTGGCGGTTAAAAAAGGCGGTTCGCCGTTAGAATTGGCAAGGACTTGTCCATTGCGTTCGAGGACGACGATTTGGCAATCCCCACAAATGGGCAGGGATTGTAAAAAAGACTGAAGTTGTTTGAGACTGATATTCACCGCAAACACCCCTTGGAGATTGTCTCGCTCATCCAACAAGGGGGTATAAGCATTAATCACCAATTCGGGATCTTCGGCGATCTGGAAGGGTTTCGTCCAACCCGAAGCGCGATCGCGAAGGGCATTGCGATACCAAGGGCGCTCTTGCACCGGGAAATCCGGGAGAACTGCGATCCGTTTGGGAGTTTCTCCCGCTTTAGGAACAAAATCCACGATAAATTCAGAGAGATTGTTGAGATTGCTATACCCCAACTCAATTTCTCCGGGTTGGAGGGTACTGCGGTGCAGCCCGCGAAACCTGCCGTCGGGCGCACCAAAAATGATAGTGGAAACCGATTGGAAGTACTGAAGTTGGCTGAGGAAATGGCGATCGATCGCTTCTGAATCCCCGAGATCGAGCTGTCCGTTTTGGACGGCTTGGCGGTTGAGCTGATTGATCAGGACGGGAATGGCTAATTCCTGCTGAATATACAGTTCTACTTTTCCCATCACTTCTTGCACGAGCTGCCGGGAAAGCTTGGTCGCCGTTGCCTGCCCGCTTCGATAGGACAAGTAGCCCACCAGTCCCACGGTTCCCATCAATTGGACGACAAAGGGCACAATAAAGGCGGCGCGCAGGGGAAGCTGGCGGAGCAGTGCCTTGAAGCGCCCGTTTTGCATTTTGCTGGTTGTTTTCCGAAATTGAGTCTTTGGCATGAGGATGAACCTCAGTTAATTTCAGAAGGAAGCGCGATCGCGCTTCGGCTTCCATTTCTCTCTTTGCAGAATTTGCCTTGTTTTCTTTAACTTTTTATTTCATATTTTATTCCCTGTTTTCGATCGCGCAACGATCTTTTCTCGTTAAAAATCCCTTAAAATCTTTAGTAAGACCCAATAAATCGTTATATATTTACTGATTAACTCTTAAAAAATAACTGATGTTAGATACCTTAGATTTAGATCTTTCTCTCGATAAAGCAACCTATAAAACTCAGATAGAGGAGTTAATGCGCCAGTTGCGATCGCTGCAACAAGCCTGTTGGGAAAAGAAATTAACGTTTGTCGTGGTCTTGGAAGGGTGGGCGGCGGCAGGAAAGGGGGGATTATTAAAGAAGATGGTCAACTATATGGATCCTCGGGGATTTTCCGTCTATCCGACGTTACCCCCCACCCCCGAAGAGCAACAATATCCTTTTTTATGGCGATTTTGGCGACAGCTTCCTCCCCACGGCAGTATCGGAATTTTTTATCATAGTTGGTATATTCACTTACTCGAAGATCGGCTTTTCGATCGTATCGAAGCGGTAAAAGTCCCTCAAGCGATGGCGACCATTAACGCTTTTGAGCGACAATTAAGCGATGATGGGGTCGCGATCGCGAAATTCTTTCTCCATCTCGGACGCAAGGAGTTAAAAAAGCGCCTGAAAAAGACTTCTGAGGACGAGTTAACGGCATGGCGGGTGCGTCCGGAAGATTGGCATCAACAGGAGCGTTACAAGGAGTATCGCGCCTTAGCGGAGGAAATGCTCCTGCATACCAGCACGGGGGTGGCACCGTGGATTTTAGTAGAGTCCAATTGCGAGTATTGGGCGAGAATTAAAGTTCTCTCTCAATTGGTAGCCGTCCTCAGAGAAGCCCTCGATCGCGGTGCGATCGCGCAACCGGATATTTTCGCGCCCCCCCAAGAAAAACTCTTGCCCACGGAACCGGATTATTTAGCCAAGGTAGATTTAAGTCTTAGCTTAAAACGTGAAGATTACAAGAAGCGCTTGCGAGAAGCACAAATTGAGTTACAAAAGTTGCAAATCAAAATTTACCAGCAGAAAATCCCCGTGGTCTTGCTGTTTGAAGGATGGGATGCGGCGGGAAAAGGAGGCGCAATTAAACGCTTAACCGATAGTTTAGATCCCCGCAGCTATAAAGTAAATGCTTATGCTGCCCCCACGGATGAAGAGAAAAAATATCACTATCTCTGGCGATTTTGGCGCAAGTTGCCAGAAGCGGGCAAATTTGGCATCTTCGATCGCAGTTGGTACGGTAGAGTGATGGTGGAACGGGTGGAAGGATTTGCGACAGAGCGGGAATGGCGGCGCGCCTATCGCGAGATTAACGAATTCGAGCTCCAACTGGTTACAGATGGTTGCGTTGTGATTAAATTTTGGCTGCATCTCTCTCAAGAGGAACAATTACGACGTTTTGAGGAACGGAAGCAGAATTCATTTAAAGAATACAAGCTCACGGAAGAAGATTGGCGCAACCGGGAAAAATGGAACTTATATGAAGTCGCCGTCAATCACGCGATCGCTCGTACCACTACCCCTGCCGCCCCTTGGACGATCGTGCCGGGGGATAATAAGTATTACGCTCGGGTTTTCGTGTTGGAAAGCGTTATCGGCGCGATCGAAGCCAAACTTAAAACAATAAAATAGAGAATGGGGAATGGGGAATAGAGATTGAGTGTATGGTGTATGGTGGGGGATTTCAACCCGCTACCAACACTTTCTACCTATTGATGGAACACTTAAACCCAAGGGATGAAAGTGGTAACTGATAACTGTTCGACCTTGTTCTTTATTGTTTTATCTTCTCAAAATGATCGAAGTTCTCTCTCTTATTTTACTTTCGATTCTGATTTTATTATTCTTTTATTTACTCATTGTCAAAATTATTCCCAGAAAAGCCTTAACTATTCTTGGAGGTACATTTTTAGTCAGTGTTGTTTTAATTTCGTATTTTCAACCGAGCTTATCTCCCATTTCTGAATTTTGGACGTTGCTTTCTTTTCCTTTAAAACCCTTGGGTTTATCTCTCTTTTTATGTTTATTAGGAGTGAGTAAAATTGATTTTAAAACGGGGGAGTCAATCCAAAAACCCGGTCATGTTTTTTTAGCGATCGCTCTCGTTATCCTTGTCGTATCTAGCAATCCCCTGTTTGCTTATCAAATTGCTTATACTGTAGAAAATCATACCATTGAAACGCAAAAAAAACTTCGAGATATCTGTGTCGAAAATTGTTTGGCCGTCGATTCTCCAACCCAACAACGAGTCGGTGCGATCGTCTTGTTAGGAAAAAATACAACCGAACCTAATATTCCCTATAGAATCCAAATTCAGTTTAACAGAACCAGCAATCGAATTTTGTATACAAGAGAACTTTATTATTCCCAACAAAGAACTTTAGGAAATTCTCCAAGAATTATTATTTGTGCGAGTCCGAGAAATGGTTTATCGGGAGAACCGGAACAAGTGAGTGAAGCTCGAGATATTGCCGAGATTTTACAAGACTTTGGCATTCCGGAGAGTCAAATAATTCAGGAAACCCAAGGATTAAATTTACACGCGAATGCGGTGGAAGTCGAGAGAATTTTAGGAGAACAAGGACTCTTAAATCAGCCTGTTTTTCTCGTCACCTCGGGCATCAAAATGCTGCGGGCAACCCAAACCTTTAGAAAGGAAAAAATCCGCGTGATTCCGACACCAACGGATTTTTATACCTTTCAAAAAGATTCGACCCCCACCAAAACCATTACCGCACGAGATATACTGCCCTCAGTGGAAGCATTGGGCATTACAACAAATATTGTAGATGAATATCTTGCCAGTATTTATTATTGGTTGCGAGGATGGCTCTATCGAGTCTGAATTTAGTCATGGGTTTCAATAAAATTAGCGATCGCATCTTTAATAAATTCCCCATCTCCATAAACCCGAGAATATCGCGTTTTTCCTTTTTCTACAAATTGTTCTCCTGTATAAATTAATTCTTCAACTGCCTTGAAACTGCCATCGTCTATTGC
>JBFRWJ010000601.1:0-6116 GCA_051439525.1 Spirulina sp.
GCTTTATCAGTCACCAGTCACCAGTCACCAGTCACCAGTTCATCAGTTATCAGTCACCAGTCACCAGTCACCAGTTATTCGATCGCGGAGTTTCTGAATATTGCCATTCAATTAGCTGATATTCTTCATCAGTTGCACCAAAATCGCTATGCTTTGATTATGGAAGATTTTGGCGGTATTGCTTTATCAGTCACCAGTCACCAGCGATGCTCTGAGCTTGCCGAAGAGTCACCAGTCACCAGTTACCAGTCACCAGTCACCAGGCAGTGCTTAAGCCGGAACCTGAGTCCGGCTTTAAGAAGCACTGCCCCGAAGGGTTACCAATCAACAGGGAACAATTATCAGCTACCAGTTACCCATTATTCGATCGCGGAGTTTCTCAATATTGCGATTCAATTGGCAGAAATTCTCCATCAACTCCATCAAAATCAGATTATTCATAAAGATATTAAACCCGCAAATATACTGATTCATCCCGACACCCAACAAGTTAAACTCATTGACTTTAGTATTTCTTCTCTACTCCCCAAAGAAACTCAAACTTTACAAACGCCTAATGTCTTAGAAGGAACGCTTAAATATCTTTCTCCCGAACAAACCGGACGCATGAATCGCGGCATTGACTATCGCAGCGATTTTTATTCTTTGGGAGTAACATTCTATGAATTGCTAACGGGAAAATTACCCTTTGACAGCGAAGATCCCCTCGAACTCATTCACGCCCATATTGCGAAGATGGCTGCGCCATTAGGCAACAGGGGAGAAATTCCGGAAGTTCTCTCCAATATCGTCATGAAACTGATGGCGAAGAATGCGGAAGATCGCTATCAGAATGGTTTGGGATTGAAATACGACCTCGCAAAATGTTTGCTGCAATGGCAGGCAACGGGAGATATTCCTCCTTTTACTTTAGGAGAACGAGATTTGTGCGATCGCTTTCTCATTCCCGAAAAACTCTACGGACGAGAAAAAGAAGTCCAAACTCTCCTCGATACCTTCCTTCGCGTTGCCAATCCCCCTCGAGGAGAAGCCAGTCAAACTGAAATGATGCTCGTGGCAGGATTTTCGGGAATCGGTAAAACCGCGATCGTCAACGAAGTTCACAAACCGATTGTCAAACAACGAGGCTACTTTATCAAAGGAAAATTCGACCAGTTCAATCGCAATATTCCTTTTAGTGCCTTCGTACAAGCATTTCGAGACTTGATGGGACAGTTGCTCGGGGAATCGGATGCTCGCTTGGCTGATTGGAACACAAAAATCCTCGCGGCATTAGGAGACAATGGCCGGGTCATCATCGAAGTCATTCCGGAACTCGAACAAATTATCGGGCAACAGCCCCCCGTCCCGGAACTCTCCGGCACTGCCGCCCAAAATCGCTTTCATCTTCTCCTGCAACAGTTCATCGCGGTCTTTACCGCGCCGGAACATCCTTTAGTAATATTTTTAGACGATTTGCAATGGGCGGATTCAGCCTCCCTCAACCTGATGAAAGTGTTGTTGGGCGATCGCGATCGCGGTTACTTATTATTATTGGGAGCATATCGCGATAACGAAGTCTCCCCCGCTCATCCCTTAATGGTCAGCTTGAAGGAACTGGAAAAAGATCGGGCCATTATGGCGACGATTACCTTGAAACCTTTGGCTCCCCATCATATCGATTGCTTGGTGGCGGATGCTCTCGGTTGCGGGGAAAAACTCGCTCGTCCCTTGAGCGAATTGGTCTATCAAAAAACCCGAGGCAATCCTTTCTTTACCACGCAATTCCTCAAGGGGTTATATGAAGAACACCTCATTGTGCTGAATCCGGACTCGGGCTATTGGGAATGCGATCTCGTTCGCGTGCGGAAGGCAGCATTAACCGATGATGTGGTCGAATTTATGGCGGGACGCTTGCAGAAGTTACCGGAAGCGACGCGGGAAGTCCTGAAATTGTCGGCTTGTATTGGCAATCGATTTGATTTGGCAACATTGGCCATTGTCTGCGATCGCCCCGAAGAGGAGGTTGCGGGCGAGATGTGGGCGGCTTTAAAAGAGGGCTTAATCTTGCCCGCCAGCGAAAGTTACAAGTTCTTTCAAGAATGGAGTCCCGCAGATCGAGACTTGGCGATCGCCTCCGTCGGCTATCGCTTCCTGCACGATCGCGTCCAGCAAGCCGCCTATTCCCTCATTCCTCGCGATCGGCAGCAACGCATCCATTTTAAAATCGGCAAAAAACTACAGTCCCATTATCAAGACCATCTGGAGGACGTATTATTTGAAATTGTCAATCATCTGAATCTCGGAGCCGACTTTCTGGAAACGGACTCCGAACGCGAAGAACTGGCTCGCTTGAATGCTTTAGCCGTTGAGAAAGCCTTAACCTCAACCGCCTATAAAGCCGCGATCGCTTATTTCCAACAGGGCAGCGAGCTCCTGCCCGGCGATCGCTGGGAATCTCAATATGCCATGACGTTAAAATTACACGAATTAGCCGCCCAAGCCTATTATCTGTGCGGCGATTACCCGCAAATGAACGGTCTCGCCCGGGAGGTTCTCGATCGCGCCGCTTCCTTACTGGATCGAATTTCCCTTTACGAAATTCAAATCCAAGCCTATATTTCTCAGAACGAACAGCAATGCGCCCTCAATTTAGGATTGGAGGTTTTAGAACTGCTGGACATCGCGTTAATTCAGGAGCGACCCCAACACGAAGAGAATATTGAAGCCTTAATCGAGTATCCCGTTCTGGAAGACCCCAAGATCGTTGCCGCCCTCAGAATTCTCACCAACATTATCACCCCGGCTTGGACCCTCAGCCCGCAATACTTTAAAGAAACGATTTTAACGATGGTAAACCTGTCCCTTGAATTTGGGATGTGTCCGAATTCGGCCTTTGGTTTCGCTTGGTATGCCACTTGGCTGTGCGAATCGGAAGGGGATATCGATTCCGGTTATCGGTTTGGCAAGCTGGCTATGAATCTCGTCGATCGCTTTGCCGCCCGAGCCTTGCGATCGAGCGTCTGCGTTCTTTTTGCCACCCACGTCGGACATTGGCAAGAACACGTGCGCCAATGCTTGCCCGTACACATCCAAGGCTTGCAAAGCGGACTGGAAACGGGCAATCTCGAATATGCTTGTTACGGTGCTGCCGAATACGGCCAGTATCTGTTCTTAACTGGCAAACCCCTCCTAGAAGTCGAGCCGGAATGCCGACAAAAACTGCACGTCATTCAAGGTCTCAAACAAGATTTTCACATTCAATACCTCGCCCCTTGGCATCAGGGAATTTTAAATTTGCAATCCGAGGAATCCCGGGAGATTGAAAAATTAATCGGGGAAAGTTATGACGAAACAACATTCATGGAAAAGGTCGTCCGCGAGAATCAACTGACCTTGGGATTTTCCATCTTTTTCGTGAAAATGTTTTTGGCTTATCTCTTCGATCGCCCGGCAAAGGCTGCGGATTTTGGCGAGTCTGCCTGTCGTTACACGGCGGGTGTCTTTGGCACCTATTTCGTTCCTACAACCCTGTTTTATCATGCCCTCTCCTTGCTCGCCCGCGATCGCCAAGATCCTTCAAGCAAGCGTCAAGAGGATTTAGAGCGAGTCGATGGAGTTATCGAAAAGTTAAAAAATTGGGCTCGTTTTGCCCCGATGAATCACCAACACAAACACGATTTGCTCGCAGCCGAACGGGCTCGAACCCGGGGGGACAATCTCGCGGCGATGGACTATTACGATCGCGCCATTACCGGAGCCAAAGCCGGTGGATACTTGCAAGAAGAGAGCCTCGCCAACGAACTCGCTGGGAAATTCTACCTCGCTTGGGGCAAAGAGACCATTGCCGAGGCCTATCTGCAAAAAGCCTACTACGGTTACGCCCATTGGGGAGCAAAAGCCAAAGTTAAAGACCTCGAACGCACCTATCCCCAGTATTTCACTGTCGTTCTCCACCGCGATCGCGTTGCGCCGACTGCGGAGGTGACGATTCCCAGAACGACCCGGGGTTCTCACTCTGCGAGCATCCCGGCAATTTCCTCCCTGCTCGATGTTTCTACTCTCTTGGAAGCCTCGCAAATCCTCTCGAGGGAAATCGAACTCGAAAAGTTGCTCTCAAAAGTTATCAATGTCGCCGTCACCCATGCCGGGGCAACCAAAGGGGCATTATTATTGGTTGGCGAAACGGCCTTGACGATCGAGGCGATCGCCACTTACGCGCAAGAGGAAAAAACCTTAAACCTCACTTCCGTGGGTTGCTCGATTCCCCTCGAACGCAGTCAAGAATTGCCGATCGGTTTGATTCGCTACGTCCGACGCACCACCGAAACCGTCCTCTTGGATGCCAAAGCCGCTCGCGTCCAATTCCCTGCCGATCTTTATTGGCTGCAGCATTCCCCGCTCAGTTTGCTTTGCTTGCCCCTGCTCGAACGCGGAAAAACCATCGGCATTCTCTATTTAGAGAATACTCTCACAGCAGATGCTTTTACCCGCGATCGCGTGGAATTGTTGGATGCGTTGTGCGCTCAAGCTGCCATCACCCTTGAAAATGCTCGTTTGTACCAACAAGCGCAACAGGCACTCCAACTCGAAAAAGAACTCCACGAGATGCAACGCACTCAACTCAAACTCATCCAAAGCGAAAAAATGTATAGTTTGGGTCAAATGGTGGCGGGAATTGCCCACGAAATTAACAATCCCATCAGTTTTATTCACGGCAATATCGCTCACGCGCACAAATATACAAAAGATTTAATGCGATTGCTAGAGTTATACCAATATCATTGTCCCCAAGCTCATCCAGAAATCTGCGAGGAAATGGAGGAGATGGATTTGGAGTTTCTCAAAACAGATTTACACGATCTCCTCCAATCCATGCGGGTGGGAACCCATCGCATTAAAAACATTGTTACCTCTTTGCGAACGTTTTCCCGCCTCGATGAATCCGATCTTAAAGTTGTGGATCTACACGAAGGGATTGAAAGTACCTTAACCATCCTGCACGCTCGCTTGCAGGCACGAGAAGAACGGGCAGAAATCCAAATTGTTAAAGATTACGGCAATTTACCCTTAGTGAAATGCTATGCCGGACAACTCAATCAAGTGTTTGTGAATATTCTCAATAACGCTATGGATGCGTTAGAAGATTCAGAGACGATTCAACCTCAGATTGGCATTCGCACCCGAGCCGAAGGGGAGCGAGTCGCGATCGCCATCTCGGATAATGGGATGGGAATGAATGAGGAAACTCGCGATCGCATCTTCGATCCCTTTTTTACCACGAAAGCGGTGGGGAAAGGGACGGGTTTGGGATTATCCATTAGCTATCAAATTATTACAGAACAACACCAAGGTACGATTTTTTGCCAATCAGAACTCGGCCAAGGCACAGAGCTTGTCATTTCTCTGCCTTTGCACTAAATTTTAGGAGGGATTGCGTCAAATTATTGAGTAAAAACATGGCGGTAGGATTATTTGTGTGTCAGAATTGGGCAAAGGGACAGAATTTATCTTAACTTTGCTCCTCTCCTAGAGAAAATACTGATAATCGATCGTAGATAATATCCAATCCGGTTAAACTGTCGTTATTAGTTTGTTGTCGCGCTTTAGCGCTCAATCTAGTTTGAAGAGGGGCTAGAGCAACAACAACGAACCTTGCTTTTATTCCGGTTGATTTTCCGGATTTGATATTATATCCAATCCGGTTAAACTGTCGTTATTAGTTTGTTGTCGCGCTTTAGCGCTCAATCTAGGTTGAAGAGGGGCTAGAGCAACAACAACGAACCTTGCTTTTATTCCGGTTGATTTTCCGGATTTGATATTATATCCAATCCGATTAAACTGTCGTTATTAGTTTGTTGTTGCGCTTTAGCGCTCAATCTAGTTTGAAGAGGGGCTAGAGCAACAACAACGAACCTTGCTTTTATTCCGGTTGATTTTCCGGATTTGATATAAGTATTACAGGACAATCGCGATGTTTATTTGGAACTCAATTTTCGCAATGACGGTAATCGATCTCGTTATTATTGGGTCGATTTCCTATCTGTATGTTTTGTTTTATCGACATCGTAAAATCACGAGTTTTTTGCGACTTAGAGCCTCGATCGCTAAGATATTATTAGGATTGAGTATTATTC
>JBFRWJ010000602.1:0-10853 GCA_051439525.1 Spirulina sp.
TTAAACCAGCGTAACACAATGAGAAAATGAAAAATACAAGCGATCGCAATTCAATTCAAAATTCAAAGTGAATAAGCGATCGCATTGCCATTTCCCCCTCAGAGCGATCGCTTGTTTTTTTAGGTTTGTACCAGAAGCGATCGCGATATCATAAGAGAGCGCCATTGAAAGAATAACGCTCCGTGAGGAGATTAAGCGCGATCGAGGAGTATTCTTATTACACTTATAGGCTCAGAATAAACTAAAATCTACACCGTTGTGGGAGTCTGAGAATCGCCATAATCCGCATTCTCTCGTTGACCCCCACAAACCCCAAGCAGGACAAGGGTTTGGGAAGTTTTCCACAGGGTCTTATTGCTAATCGGCCTCAATAATTCGGGCGTTCTCTTGACCCCCACAAAATCGGCTGCTATGATTCAGTCAGGGTAAGGGTTTCGATCCGATGCCCTTTTAGGCTTCTCTGAAGTCGATTTAATGGAAACTTAACAAATGAAGCACAATAAGCATAATGTCCAGCACTCTTTTAGGCTTCTCTGAAGTCGATTTAATGGAAACTCGTTTCCATACTCGTCATCGAAGTGAAAGCTGAACTTTTAGGCTTCTCTGAAGTCGAAAATCCAACAACAACCAAGCCCCCGACTCGTGACAGTTCGGGGGCTTGGGTTTAGGGGAATGGGGAGGAAGGACTTTAAGCGAGCCAACCGCGATCGCATCAAGAGCGATCGATGACTTTTCGCTCAAAATCACGATCGCGTCAGTCGCCAACAAAAGCGATCGCTGTTAGCAAATCTAAGACATATTCCAGACATTTACATTGATTTTTTGCTTGGTAACGGCAAAGAAGCCCGCAAGAAATCGTGTTGGAAACCAAACTCAAAGGGATGATTGCCAAAATTCAACTCGGGCAACTCCTCAAAGGCAGATTCGATCGCAAAGATATCCTCTCCCTGCCCACTGAGATCCGGCATTTCTCCCTCAAAATTCAAGGAACTCTCTGACAGCAAATGAGCCGGAATCAACGCCGTAAAATCTTGCGTTAAACTATCATTGGGGAGCGCACTTTTCCAATTTGCCAATAGGGCATTAAAGTCCATCTCGATCGCGCCCAAAGATGAAGCATCGAGAGAACTCCCATCGAACAAGAAGGCGCTTGCCATCGCCTCTCCCTCAAACAGAGTTTTCTCGAAGATTTCCAGCCCCAACTCTCTCAAATCTTGCTCGAATAATTGCGGATTCACCGAATTGGCGATCGCGTTAACATCAATTGCATTATCGATCGCTAATTCATCCTCAAAGTTAAATTCATCTTCCAAGTTAGCCGCCAATTGCTCCAATTCTTGCGAAGAAACTGCGCCATAATCATCATTAAAATTGAAAGCATACGTTTCGATCGCGATCGGTTGCGGCAGAAAAATCGGTGCGTTCAGAGATTGACTGGCAACAATTTCCGCTTGTTTGCGCAGACGGCGCAGATCGGCATCGAGGCGATCGAGGAGAGGCGTTTCTACGGTACTCTCTAAAGCCGTAATTTCTGGCAGAGAATTATCCTCAGCCGCACGAACAACCTGTTCGGGAGGCAAACCCGTGGTTCTTGCTTGTTGTTGTTCGGGTGTGGGAACAATGAGTTCGCTGACTTGGCGATCGTCCCGAATTAAATCCTCGGGGGCGAGTTTTGCTACTTCTTCTTTAGCCGTTTCCGGCTCGAGTACGGCTTTGAATTGGGGATCGTCTTCAAGGTTTTCCCAATGCTTCCCAGTCGCGATCGCGGGTTTGGAGTCCTCTGCGGTAGAAAGATCGGGAACATTCTCCCACTCAATTTGGCTTTCCCAGTCTTCTGTAGCGGCATCGGGAACATTGTCCCATTCTGCCTCAATTGCTTCTGTTGGAAGGGGTTCGCCCGTTTCCCAGTCTTCTGTAGCGGCATCGGGAACGTTATCCCATTCTGCCTCAGTTTCTTCTATGGGCAGAGATTCGTCCGTTTCCCCATCTTCTGTTACGGCATCGGGAACGCTGTCCCATTCTGCCTCAATTGCTTCTGTCGGCAGAGGTTCGCCCGTTTCCCAGTCTTCTGTAGCGGCATCGGGAACATTATCCCATTCTGCCTCAATTGCTTCTGTCGGCAGGGGTTCGCCCGTTTCCCAGTCTTCTGTTACGGCATCGGGAACGTTATCCCATTCTGCCTCAATTGCTTCTGTCGGTAAGGGTTCGCTGGTTTCCCACTCAGCATTATTTTCTTGCCAAGATGGATCGGAAAATTCTTCAAATTCAACGGGATCGATGCTATCTAATGCTTCTGTGTTTTCCCATGCTTCTTCTTCCAAGATTGAAGAATCGCAAGTTAGGGTGTCGGCATCGATCGCAAGAACATCAATAGCAAGAGTATCGAAGGTTTCGCACTCATCCAAATCGTTCAAATCGTTTTCTAGAGCCAGAAACTCGAGTCCAAGGGCGGTATTGGCTCCGATCCCGAGCAGGCAAAGGGCTGCTGTCGTAGATTTGGTCGTTAACCAAAACTTAGTCATCTTTCACCTCACACAAATACAAGCAATCGAAATCATTGTCGTTTATTTTATCGAGAAGCGACGAGGATTGGCCGGAATGCCGAAAATATTTTTACAAAAAGCGATCGCGCTCCGATCGCTTAGCAGATATTGGCACGAGAAACATGATTTTTGTTGTTCGTATCGTATATCTCGAACATCATCAAAAGCGATCGCGGATTATTTTGTGAGAATTCTAAAAGTCTTGAACGTAACGTTTCTGGAATTCGAGACGATCCGAAACTCTCCATTCCCCCTTCACCCTTTCTCCTTCCTCCTTCCTCCTTCTCTTTCTCTGCAAAATTGGTAAGATCGGGAGTGTTAAAAAAAGCTAAGATCGAGAAAAGCGATCGCCGTTGATGACAATTATGGTTTTACAGTTCCCCGTATTGGGCGCATTTTTCCTCGGATTAGACAGTTTGTTCTCCACTCAGGGCATTATGGTCATGTTGCTGGTGGGATATGCCGCAGCGATGTGGATGTTTCTGACAAGCGCCCCGAAAGTTTATACGGTGATGGTTTCGGATTTGCGCGTGGCGAAGGAATTTTACGAAGGACTGTTAAGTTTACCCGCAGCAGACGTTCCCCTACATTACTACTACAACTACGAGCAAACCATGGGAGCGGCAAGCATCGATCCCCTTTATATGTCGGCAGCACCAACGGCAATGGGAACATCTACAGGCTCGGATGGGGGACAGGGATTGTGGTATCAGTTAAAGAAAAATACTCAGTTACACGTGATTTCTGGGGCAAGTTTCGGTCAGAAAAATCGTCACCGTCACGTTTGCTTCGATCGCGAGTGTTTGGATGCCCTTCTCCTGCGCATTCAATCTCGTCGCTTGCGATTTAAAGTTCTCAATAAAAAGCCGTTGAATTTTCTCGTGAAAGATATCGAGAATCGCACGATTGAAATGGCAGAAGTCTCAAATTAAGTTGTGCTTGCTTCCCATTCTCTGAAGGCCATTTTACAACAAAAGCTATCGGTGTTGATGGGGTTAGATGAGTTCGCGACTCAGTATAGCGGTACTCAGACTCGAATCGATAGGAGCAAAATTCCCGTGTATCGCCTTGGGATGAATTCTCCAATTGTGTATCGTTGCGCGATCGCCAAGCAAATTCCCAAAAATCCCGAAGGATTTGCGGGCAGAATTGTGGAAACATTTAGGGATAATGAATTTAGGGATAATGACCTGTTTTCCGTGGAGATCGCGCGATCGCCGTGGATTGATTTTCGTTTGAGCGATCGCGCTTTGGCGACTTGGTTGAATGACTTCATACCAATGCCGCTTTCCCCTCCAAAAAATAATGCCTCTTCTCGGATCGATCTCTGTCAATACGCTCATGCTCGTTGTTTATCGTTGTTATATTCTGCATCGAGAGCAGGATTAATTACCCTGCATCCCCCGGAAAAATGTTGGCATTGGCAATGGACCGCACCGCAAACCATTCCTTGGTTAGCATCTTCTCAATTGTGCCTGCAACAGCCGGCAGAAACGGCACTGATAGCAGCATTCATCGATCTGTGCGATCGCGCCGCAGCCGATCGAGTCCGCAATTGGGAAACACAAGCCTTAAATTTGAGTCATAAAATTTTAGCGGGCGATCGTGCTTGTCAAATTTGGGGTCAACCTTTAGACTTAGCAAGGGCGAGGTTGGCATTAGTTGCCGTCGCGCAACGAATCTTATGCTGGATCTTGCAAGAAAAATTAATGACAATTCCTTGGTTGGAGTGCTAAAGTTAGAGATTTAATCTACAGGGAAAACCCTTTGATAAAAAATTGTTATGTTGAGTTGACACTGGCAAAAATCGTAGGTATTCTAAAGCGGTGTGAGGAGCGAACCAGTTAAGAGAACCGAGACGAAACAAGGCAAGTCCTCGGTTCTCTTTCTGATCTGAGGCAACAGATAAAAAATACCCCAACTAGAGTAAAAATTTCGCGATCGCCGCGGCAACCCCATCTTCATCTACAGAAGGGGCAACCCATTGAGATCCGTTTTGCACCTCAGTTGGGGCATCTCCCATGGCAATTCCCAAACCAACGGATTGAAGCATTTCTAGATCGTTATAATTATCCCCGATCGCCATCACGTTTTCAAGAGAATAGCCGAGAACTTCTTCGGCTAAAAAACGGAGTGCCGTGCCTTTATTGACATGGGGATGAGTCGCTTCTAAAAAATGAGGCGAAGATTGGGTTAGATAGATTTCCGAGGGCAAATAACGATTTTTGAGATCTGCGGTAATCTGTTGAATGGCATCGATATCCGGACTTAATGCTAGGACTTTTGTGGGGGGATTGTTGAGTAATGTTCGCAAGTCCCCCGCAATATGAGCTTCAATGCCCGAACGCGCGCTATATTCAACGGTATAGGGGGTGGATTCTCGCACGTAGAGGCGATCGTCCCAATAGCAATGAATGTCAAGGATCTCTCGCCATTGGGGATGTTCGTAATAGTCTAGCAGTTCCCCGGCAGATTGGAGGGGCAGGGGACTGTGACGGAGAATGTCCCCCGTTGCCGGATCTTGAATCCACGCCCCGTTATAGGCAATAATCGGTAATTGTGACCCGATCGCGTGGTGAAAGCGCAAAGCCGAACGATACATTCGTCCCGTCGCGATCGCCACTTGAATACCTCGGTTTTGCACTTCGGCGATGGCGATTTTAACCGCTTCGGAGACTTGATTGGATTGCCCCGCGATCGTACCATCAACATCTAAGGCCAGCAAACGAATTCCCATGATTGAACTCTCAATTCTCGCTACACCCGTAGTGTAAAGTTTTATGTAGGTTAAAAGCGATCGCGAACGGAATGAACGAAGAAAAAAATGCTTATTTTGTCAGTCGCTTGGTGTTATTGGCGACATTGTGGTTAATGGGGTTGGTTTTTTGGGTTAAATTGTCTGTGGGATGGGAAGCGCGATCGCTGGGACTGTTGGTACAATGCTTGCACACTCTCATTATCTGTTTTAATGCCCTTTTAGGATTCTTAGCAGCGATCGGGAGCGATCGCCCGGATGGCAGAGAAATTTACGGGCATGGTAAAAAGGAAGTATTGTTGACCTTTGCTTTAGTTGCAGTTTTGGCGATCGCATCTTTCTTATTTTTCGAGACCTTAATTCCTCAATCTCAAGCGGCGTTAAAGCGAGAAACGTTACCGTTTCCTTTAGAAATAAAAATTCCAGTTCTCCAATTTCTCGGTTTTGTTTCCTTACCCATTCTTGGCATTGCGTCATTTTCCCTTTATCAAGCCCAACGTTTAGATCATGCTATTCTTGCGTTCAATGCCAATCAACTGTTTAAGGAAGCAGGTTTAACCTTATTGATTTGTGCGGGACTCTGGGGGGTTTGGTGGGGAGAACCCTTAATCGATCTGGTTTTATCGGTTATTATGTACATTTTGGTTTTAGATGAATTTTGGCAGGCGATCGCGTGGAATTTGCCCTTAATGGTGGAACAAAATGCCATTTCTGCCGATGCGATCGCGTCCATTGCTAAAAGCGTGCGGGGCGTTTCTCATTGTTATCGCATCCGGGCTCGGGGAATTGTGGGACAATTTGTTTATATTCAAATGCACCTGATTTTAGAGCCGCGTTATGAAAAGGCAGCGACGGGAATTGCTCGTAAAATTGAGGAGGCATTGCGGTTGAGATACGGCTCTTTGCAAGTTACCTTTTATATTGACGCAGAAGCCAAGCGATCGGGAATTTTGCGATGAAAAAGAGTCCATCAATTCTATTGCCAAAAGCGTGCGGAGAGTTTCTCATTTTAGTTTTCCTTTGCGTCTACAGCGAGACGAAATAATAAAAAGCGGACGGCATTATCGGCAGGGTTTTGTTGCTGTAACTCTTGGAGAATCGATCGCGCTTCCTTAATGCGATCGCGATCGCACAAATTAACGGCTTTTTCAAATAAGGCTTTCGTTTCGGTTTTAAAGATTTTAAGATCTGGGGGATCGGCTTCATAAATTTCATAAATTCCGATGGCTTCTTTTTTGCCTTTTACGAGAATTTGTCCGAGAAAACGATGGGCGTATTGATTGGCATCGGACAAACGATTTAACGTTTGTTCGCTCATTAAAATACTAGCACCGCATTGTTTGGTTGCCGTTTCCAAACGAGAGGCTAAATTGACTGCATCCGCAATGACTGTTGTATCCATGCGCTGTTTTTCGCCAACGGTTCCTAACATTAAATTACCGCAATGCAAACCGATGCCGATTTGAATGGCAGGATAGCCTTTTTCTTGACTGTCTCGATTAAACAATTTAACCTGATTTTGCATGGCGATCGCGGCTTCTACGGCATTTTCTGGAGTATGATAAAATAAGGCCATAATCGCATCGCCGATATATTTATCAATAAACCCTTGATGTTCTCGAATAATCGGACCGACTTGATGGAGATAAGCATTGAGAAAGTTAAAATTTTGTTCGGGGGACATATTTTCCGAAATACTGGTAAAAGAGCGGATATCGGAAAATAAAACTGTCATTTCTTGGTGAATGCGATCGCCGAGTTGAATTTCAATAATGCTCTTTTTCCCCAAAAAATTAACAAATTCGTGAGGAATAAAGCGACTCGATGCTAAATTGTAAGCCTTGAGATAGTTTTGGGCTTCGGTAAAGCGACGTTCTAGAATGAAAGCCAAACAGACTAAAAAGATTAACATTCCCCAGTAATACAGTTGAATAGTCCAAATGTTAAATGGAGAGATATAAATGATAATATCGTGAATGATGGCGAGTAAAAATAGAGAAAATCCGCAAGCAAAAACTTTAGCTTCTTGTTCTCCTCCCAAGGATTTTTGCACTGCGATCGCAATTAAAATAATACCACTGAGAATTCCGAAAATTTGTGTAGGATAAGCGGCATTAGTCCAAGTAACGATCTGATTGCCTGCGAGAATTAAAGCACAGACGGCGTAACCCAAATGAATTTGCCAAATACGGCGAGGGATTGCCCAACGTCCGACCCCAAAAAGATGTTCCACAAAGAGACCGACACCTACGGGTAATAAATGAAAAGCGGTATGATGAACGTAAGTCCAAGTCTCTTGATAGTCAAAGAGAAGACGAACGATTTGCGTGGGAGTAATGGTGTATAATCCAATCAGTAGCGAGAGCAACCCAAAGGAAAAATAAATATTAAATGTCTTTTTGACAATTGCCATAAAAATAGGTAAAATTCCACAAAATAGAAAGGACAATCCAAGGGCAATTTTGAGGCTATCGCCCCAAATCAAGTTTTTAATCAGATCGGGCTTATTGCCGATCGTTAAAATGCCATCAAATCCTAAAAAAATTGTCCAATTATTGTTAATGTAAACTTTGAAGAAAAGATTTTTATGGGTAAAATTGGCTGGCAGGGGAACAATGGGAAATTCACCCTCTTTTTCTTTCAGGCGATCGCGATCGTCTAACTCATCAAAAATATAGATTAATTTGCCCTGAAAATAAACTTCTAAGAGATGGGGAATGCCCCGAAAATAAAGACCGGGAAATGTCCAATTTCCTGCCGGTAAAGAGACGCTAAGCCAAAATATATTCTCGTCGGGAGGAGGGGAAAGTTTACCGGGAAGCGTTAAAGATTTCCAATCCGGATTTTGAGGGGTTTCTAATGCCCATACGGGAAAATCGTCTTCATTTCGAGGAGAATCTCCCCAATGATATTGCCAGCCTTGTTTAATTTCAATAGGGGGAGAATTGTTTCGATCCAATCTTGCTTGGACGGGAGTAACTGCAAGAAGTAAAAGTATGCCAAAACAAAATAAAAGTCGGACTGGGGTAAACAATCTAAACCTCATGGAGAAGTCCTCCTCGTGCCAAATGCGTCCGATCGCCTAGCTGGGTTGCGATCGCCGATTAAGGGTCGCTATCTTAATATACCGATACTGTTTTGCTAACTAATGCTAACAATGCACTCTGAGAGACAATCTCTTAGAGAGGGCGTATCTACCAAAGCACGGAGAAAAATTCCCCGTGCGCCATTTAAGTCTCGATCCATTTTTAAGCCATCACTGCCTTTAATCACTTTCCGACCACCTAGATTGGGGAGGATTTCTCCCGTCCACGAAACGGTTTTACTGGTATAGGCTTCATTGACATCTAATACCAATTTTCCCGTTTCTTTGGCTTTATGCTTTAAGAAACACTCAAACCGATAATGAGACCATGACAGCATTTGTCTCACTGACTTGGCTCGAATCTTACGTGAAGATTTGAGAACCATTTGGGAAACTTCAAAAGTTGGTAGTAAAATCACATCGAAATTATCCACTAAAAATCTCGCCACTTTATGATGTAGCTCATCAACCAAATGACGAATTTTTAAGCGGATTCGATTCGCTGCTTTTCGCATTCGATATCGCTGTTTTGACTTGGCTTTACTCGAACGGGAAATCAAATCATCTAGGTGGTAACACAGGCGCTGAATCCTTCCAATGTCATCAGAACCAATCCATCCCAAGCTGTTTTCAGAAAAGAATGTTAGGAAGTTTCGGACTCCGGGATCGAGAGCAACAACTCTACCTTGATTCTCAGTTTCTTGTTGTTGTTGTTGCTCTATCGAGATACAAACATAATAACATCCTTGATGGACGACTAATCGACAATCTCCGTAGGTTTCCGGCAGATTTTCGGCATAGGCTATCTCTCCTAAAATTGTCCAATAGATTCCTTTTTCGCTTACAGCAGAACTGGGGATATAACAAGATTGAACGGGTTTCTTTCTCGATCTGAATTTGACTTTCTGAATTTCCCCCGTTTCCTTGTATTTTTTCTTGGCTTCCCGAACCGCAATACAAGCATCTCGAATCGCTATGGATTTGATTTGGTAAGGAATCGACTTCGACCAATCTGGCAAACTGTTCAAGATTTCTCCTTTTATCTTTTTCCAGTTGGCTTGCGTCTCTTTTTGTTGCAAGTATTCTATCGTTTTGTTATACACGTAACGAGCCGTTCCCATCCATTGCTTAATTTTCCTCCTCTGTTCCACGTTTAGGTAAATCCTTATCTTTTTTGATTTTGTTACCGTCTCTTGGTGCGCGTTCCCTTGGCGAATGCGATTCGCCGGGGTCGCACCGCTACTTTCGCAACCCATGGAGGCGGCAAGAGAAGACATGGATGATGGCGAGAATATCTTGCACCATTTCGGATTCGGGACAGTGTTCATTTTGGTCGAGAACCACGATTTTTCCACCGTTTCGTTCTGCCAAGTATTCAATGAGTTCAAATCCGAATCGGGACAGTCGGTCGCGACAGGCAACAACAATTTCGAGCTTATCTCCTTGCATAAGCCTGTCCAATAAGGAACGCAGTCCTTTCCTTTTGAAGTTGAGGAGGACACGGGTGTTGAGGTTTCCTCAACACGCCGAGATGTCCGTTCCGCTTCCGATGTCTCGCACGATTTCTGCGTTTGGGTAGAGGGATTGCATATAGGCGACTTGTCTGTGCAGGTCGTCTGTCTTGGTGCGCGTTCCCTAGGTGAGGAGACCTCACCGGGGTCGCACCGCTTTTGGCTTGTTGCTGCTGACTCGACAGTAGCAAATAACGGCAGGCTGAGTTGCACCCATGATGTAGGATTCGACGTTAAAGAGTCTTTATCCTGCTTGCGTTCGGATGGTTTCGATTTGCCCTTGGTCTGCATATCGCCTCAATGTATTTGGGTGCAGTCCCAATTGTTTGACTGCTTTTCTTAATGGCACGTATGGCATAGCGCCATATTAGCATGAATGAATAATAGTTAGCAATGGTTAGCAAATAAAGTGTTGTTAATTAACCCCCACGGTAGAAAAAAGTAGATGCGATGGCAAAAAAACAGGAAAGGATACCCATTGATTTATTTATGCTCAAAAATCCCCTGAAATTGCCGTAAATCTAAGGCAACAAAAACGGGTAAACAAGCAAAACAACGATATGCTAATTCTAACCTTTCCTCTCTCTCCAACATGGTCATGAGTTTCTTTCTTGCCGGAATTAAATAACGCACGTCATTGGCAGCATAACGCAGTTGTTCTTCTGTAAGATTATTAGGATTGCCCCAGTCGGAACTTTGAGAGGATTTATCGAGTTCGATGCCTTCTAACTCCTGAATTAATGCTTTTAAACCATGAGCCGTGGTATAGGTACGAGCGAGTTTACTGGCAATTTTAGTACAGAAAACGGGATCTGTGTCAATAGAAAATGTATGTTTTAATTGGGCGATATCGAAGCGAGCATAATGAAAAATTTTCACGACATTGGCATCTTCCATCAACATTTTAAGATGGGGAGCCTCCTTTTGACCTCGGGCGATGCGAATGACCGTAACCAAAC
>JBFRWJ010000603.1:0-6344 GCA_051439525.1 Spirulina sp.
CCAGATTTTGGAGGCTGAGATCGTGACTCCTTTGGTAGCGGTAATGTCGAGCGATCGCGAGTTTGCGGAAGAGTTGCAAGCGATCGCACAGCAAATTACCAATATTCAAACTCAAACCCAAAATCAAACTCAGATCGGGATGAACAGGAACGAAAATATTAACATTAAACAACAGTTTATTATTCAAAATAATCCGGGAGGAATTCAGATTAAAGATCCCGACTGACTGGCGGTTTCGTCCCAAGCGGCGGACGCTTCTCAAGGTAGTTTATATCAACAGAGAAATAATCAAGGAGATCCCTATAAAAGTCTCGCACACTGGCAGGGAAGAGAGGAGGAAATCACCCAAATTCGTCAATATTTAGATAATCCCAAGGTGAAGTTAATTGGCATTGATGGAGTGGGAGGTGTGGGCAAATCTACCCTCGCCACGAAGATTTTTTGCGAGGAGGTGGAGGAGTCGAAGCGATATTGGGCAGATGTGAGTACGGGGAAAAATTTTGCGGAATTTGCCCAAAGTGTTTTGACTAAGTTTGGGGCGTATATTCCCGATGAGAAAGAGTTGGTGACGGCATTAATTAGATGCTTGCAAGGAGGGCATTATTTTCTGGTTGTCGATAATTTGGAAAGTCTGCTGCGAGGGGAAGATCGCCAGTGGAATAGTTTATTTTATGGGGAGTTTTTTGGGCAATGGATTGAAAAGGGCTGGAATAGTAAAATTTTGGTGACAACGCGGGAACAGCCGGATTTGAGAGGGTTTAATCGTCACTGGATTTCTTTGAAGGGTTTGAAGGTGGAGGAAGGCGCTCAATTGTTGTCAGATTTGGGCATTTGTGGCGATTTGGCGGCGTTTTCTCGGTTGGTTGATGGTCATCCTTTATTGTTGCGTTTGGTGGCTGATTTCCTGATTGATGAGTTTCCTCAAGACCCAAATTTAGAAAGGTTTCCCGCGTTGGCAGAGTTGCGAGCATTGTTGAAAAATCCGCAAATAAAAGGACAGCATCGTCGGCAAGAAGTGGCAATACAGTTTGTTTTTGATGAAAGTTTTAATCGCTTGAGTGAAATCCAGAAAGAACTTTTTTTAAATGCTAGCGTTTATCGAGGTGAGTTTGATGCAGAAATGGCACAAGCAGTATTGCCTGCTCGGGAAGAGTGCGATCGAGAGAAGATTGAAGCAGAGTTGAAAAAGTTGATTAAACGTTCTTTATTAGAAGCAAAATTAGGCGAGAAGTATTTTTTTGAGTTTCAGCCTGTCATTTTGGAATATGTCCGAGGTAAAGCAGGAGAGCAAACAGAAACACATCACAGAGCGATCGACTATTATCGTTCTCGATTTAAACCCGTACAGACGAAAGAAGATATCAAAGAATATCAAGAGGTCGTTTATCACTATTTTAAACTGGGTAATTATGAAACTGCTTTTGACACGATTCGATCTATTGACAAGTTTTTAACCTTACAAGGACTTTCCAGTATTCGGATTGAGTTATACGAACCATTAGCTCGAGTTTGGCAACAAGCAAATGTTAAGGAAAATTGGAAATATACAGCTTCATTAATCGATCTGGGAAATGCCTACGATTCCTTGGGAGACTATGAAAAGACTATAGACTACTACCAGCAGTCTTTAACCATAGCCAGGGAAATCGGCGATCGCTCTGGGGAAGGAGGCTCTCTGTGTAATATTGGGAATACTTATCACACATTAGGACAATATCAGAAAGCTCTTGAATATTATGAACAGGCTTTTATCATTTTGGAATCAATAAAACATCGTGAATTCATTGCTAATACATTGACAGGTTTAGGAAACGTCTACGGTTCTTTGGGAGACTATCAAAAAGCAATTGACTACCACAAGCAGTCTTTAACTATTGCAAAGGAAATGGGATCTCGCTCTGGAGAAAGTTCTTCTCTAGGAGGTTTGGGTTCTGTCTATAGTTCTTTGGGAGACTATGAAAAGGCGATTGACTATCACCATCAATCTCTAAATATAGCAAGAGAAATTGGCGATCGCTCTGAGGAAGAGAATTCTTTAAAGAATTTGGGAATAGCATACAATTCCTTGGGACAACATCAAAAGGCGATAGACTACCAAAAGCAGTCTTTAACTATAGCAAGAGAAATCGGCGATCGCTCTGGTGAAGAAAAATCTCTGGGAAGTTTAGGTTCTATCTATAGTTCTTTGGGAGAATATGAAAAGTCGATTGACTACTACCAGCAATCTTTAACCATAGCAAGAGAACTCGGTGCTCTCTCTGGGGAAGGTGGTTCTCTATGCAATCTTGGTCATACTTATTATTCCTTGAAACAATATCAAAAAGCTATTGAATATTATGAACAAGCTCTTATAGTTTTGCAACCAATAAAACATCGCAAATTCATTTCTAATACATTGACAGGCTTAGGAAACACTTACCAATCTTTGGGAGACTATCAAAAGGCAATAGACTACCAGCAGCAGTCTTTAACCATAGCCCGAGAAATCGGCGATCGCTCTGGGGAAGGGAAATCTCTCGGCAATTTGGGAAATGCGTATGCAGCTTTAAAACAATCTTTAAAAGCAATTGAATATCACGAAAAGTCCTTAATCATTAAACGAGAAATAGGAGACAGAAGAAGCGAGATTCACTCTCTGCAATCTCTCGGTATTTTATATCAACAAGTTGGCAGAATTCAAGAAGGTTTTGCCGCAAATAATCAAGCGATCGCCATTGCTAGAGAATTAGAATTACCTCTTGAAGTGAAACCTTATCCGAATTGGTATAAATCTTTGATTCGATTTGCTCAACGCAGTAACTTGCATCTCATGTTGTGTTTTATTCTTGGTTTTATCGCTTTTCCTTTTGCTTTGATTGTGATTATTTTGAGTTATCTTATCGTACTGATTCGCGCTCCATTGTACCGAAAATGAGTTATAATTATTTTCTTATTTCAACTCTAAAAATATGAATTAAGGCAATATGTTCGACACGATCGCGACTATTCTCACCGCTAGCGATCGATAATTAGCCGCGATCGCAAGACAATAACAACGCGATCGTGTTATCATGTGAGATAATTGTTCAAATTCGTGCTATAGGGATTAAAGATAGAAATCAAGTTTACATGAGTGGAGAAGCGATCGACCTATGAAAATTTTAGATGTCAATCAAGCAACGGAATCCTTAGCAGAATATGCGCGATCGATGGAAGACGAACCCATTGTCTTAACGCGAGATGGTCAACCCATTTTTGCTTTAGTTGCTTTGGATAATGTCGATTTAGAAACAGTGAGTCTCAGTTTAAATCCTAAGTTTATTGAGATTATCGAACGATCTAGAGCAAGACACAAGGCAGAAGGAGGAATTTCTCTAGAAGAAGTGCGCAAAAAACTAGATCTTGAATAAAAAAAGCAATAAGTCAGTTCAAGCAGATTTTACAGGATGGTGGCAAATTTTCATCAAGTCAATATTGAATCGGCATTATTGAGAATCTTAGCGATTTCTTTATCTTCTTTCAATTTTAGCAAGCGAGCCACTACAGGAGGAGGATTTTTGTCATGTTCTGCCTCAGCATCTTCACAATATTTAAGCCAATTATCAACATATTGCTTGACATTCTCTCGATCTTGCAAGTAATATAAAATTGTTGCATACACTTCCTCTAAAGTCACTGTATGAAACAATGAGTTTATTTCTTCTGCCGATTTGTGATTGTAAATATATTCGTAGAGAATTAGTTCGATCCCGATCCGAGTTCCCCGAATGCGAATATTATCAGGACGCAAAACATTAAAATAGTTTTCGAGTTGAGTTGTTTTCATTTTCATTGCTCTTGAGATTTTCTACACTTATTTTCTAATTTTACTGAAAATTTAGCAATGCGCTCTAACCAAGTGTCACATTATCCCAAATCCGCATTGCTGAGGAGATATTTCCATCCCTTCTGTAGCGACGTTGCATGCAACGTCGCTACAAGGTTTGAGGCGATCGCGTGATATAGTCGGTTGTAACTGGATTTGGTATGACCTAGAGACAAGACATGCCTTGTCTCTACATTGTTTAAACGTTAACCAATTCAAAATCAACTTTTGTCGTTAAGGGTTGTGGTAATTCTTTCCCTCTTGCCTGATAATCTTCAACCAGAAGTTCTAATACTTCCCGCGCATTTTTCAACGCTTCCTCATACGTATCGCCATGAGTATGAGCATAAGAACCAAATTCCGGCAGACTAACAATATAGACTCGATCCTCTGCCGACCATTGAATAAAAATACTATATTGAGATTCCATTATTCTCTCTCCTCTTGTTCGTTATCCAAGGCTTCTAACGCATTTCTAACATCTTTTTCTTGATAGCGCTTTGCATCTGTTCCATCTTGACCAGAAAGCGTTACACTGCCTTCTAATTGAGGATGACTCCAGACGGTATGACTGCCTTTTCCCGGTCGATAAGTAAATCCAGCTTTGAGTAACATGGCTTTAAGTTCGCGAATTTTCTTTGGCACGGATTCATGTCCAAGAACTAATAACCAACACTAAAATATTAACTCTCTTCCGTATCGTCAACCCGGAATCGTTCCACCGAAGCCAACAAATCCCTTGCAATTCCGACCAGATTTTGCAGAGAAGAAGCCACCTTTTGGGATTCTTGCGAAGTTTCTTGCGCCGTCAGTTCCACCGACTGCATAACCTGCGCCACCGCCAGGGTACTCTCCGTTTGTTCCACCGTATCCGCCGTAATCGATCGCACCAGCGCATCAATTCGGTTGGAGACCTGAATGATATCCTCCAGCGATCGCTTAGCTTGTTCCGCCCGTTTCGTCCCGTCGATCACCTGTTGCGTCCCTTCCTCCATCGCCTGCATCACCAAGCTCGTCTCACTTTGGATCTGTAACACGATTTGTTCGATATCTTTCAACGCCTTCGCCGAACGATCCGCTAACTGTCGCACCTCATCTGCCACAATGGCGAAACCCCGTCCCGCTTCTCCCGCCCGCGCCGCCTCAATGGACGCGTTTAATGCCAGCAAGTTCGTTCTCGAAGCAATTTGGGAAATCACCGCCACAATCTTAGAAATCTCCTGAGAAGACTCCGCCAACCGCTTCACCTTCCGCGTCGTTTCCGCCACCGTCTCCCGAATCTGTAAAATCCCCGAAACCGCGTGTTCCACCGAATCTCCCCCTTTCACCGCCACTGCCGCCGCCGATCGCGCCACTTCTTCCGCCTCCCGGGCATTTTCCGCGACCCGGCGAATGGAGTCCGTCATCATCTGCACCGAATTCAACGTCACCGCCAACTCTTCCGCCTGACGCAAGGCATCACTTTGCAGACCCCGGGCGAACTGTTCGTTATCCCCAGAACTCTTATTCACCTCTCGCGCCGCACTTTTAACCTGTTGAACGATTTCCCGCAGGTTTTGAATGGTCAGGTTAAACGCATCCGCAACCGCCCCCAGAACGTCCGCCGTCACCTCCGCCCGTACCGTCAAATCGCCTCGCGCCGCCCCTTCCACATCGTCCAGCAAGCGAATCACCTGACGTTGGAGGTCTTCCTTTTGCTGTTCCGTTTCTTCCGCCCGTCGCTGAGCCTCGCTCGTGGTCGTGAGAATCACCCGTGCCATTTCATTAAACCCCGAGGCGAGCTGTCCGAATTCATCCTCGGAATAGACCGTCGCCTTGGCATTAAAATCCCCTTGAGAGACCGCATCAAAGCGAGTTTGTAAATCTCGGGTCGATTGTTGAATTTGCCCCACCGTCGTGCGTCCGAAAAACCAAATCGTTCCCCCCGCCGCACCGCCCGCAACCAATCCCATAAACGCATTCCACACCCGCATATAAGGCACGATCGCGGCTTTTTTATCCGCCGGAGAGTTCACAAAACTCACAAAAGAAATCAACCCCACCGCCAAGGTTGCTGCCGCCCCCGCCGCGACCGCCATAAACCATTGCTTCTTCATCAAAGGAAAATTGGTAAACCAAGCCAATTGACCCTGTTCGATGTCCACACTGGTTTCGACAACGCGATCGGGGGTTTTGGTAAAATTCGCGGGGGCGCTCTCGGGGGTGGGCTTGAGACCAAAAATACCGGTATCTCCCACTTCAGCCGCAGCGACTCCTCCCATCGTTGCCTCCCCCAAGGCCGCGCTACTATCGGCAAATGCCAAACTGGGGTCTTCATCAAAACTGGAATTATCAAAACCGGAATTATCAAAACCGGAATCCTCGAACCCGATCGCTGAATCGGGAAGATCTGCGGGCATTCCCTCCGTATCAAAGCTGGGTAAGTCTTCGTTAAAAACGTCAAATTCTTCTAAAAATCCCCCAGATTCATCAAATCCCCCCATTTCCTCGGCAATATCCG
>JBFRWJ010000604.1:0-11766 GCA_051439525.1 Spirulina sp.
GTGAACAATGAACAATGAACAATGAACAATGAACAATGAACAATGAACAATGAACAATGAACAATGAACAATGAACAATGAACAATGAACAGTGAACAATGAACAATGAACAATTACTAGCCAACAACCAACAACCAATAACCAATAACCAATAACCAATAACCAATAACCAATAACCAATAACCAATAACTATTTCCTGAATAAATGAGAATGTTGGGGATGGTAGAGACGCGATCGCGCATCTTTTACTTCTTTTAAAGCTGGACTAATTAAATACATTGTTGTGCGAATTAAATCGTTTTTTCGCGAGGTTTCTGCCATGTTTTCTAAAGGGACGACCCAGATTTTTTCATCCGGCCAGCCAATCCGAAAACAAATTGCTACGGGGGTATCGGAAGGATAATATTTTAACAATTTATTTTGCGCGTTTTCGACGTGACGCGCTGCTAAATAAAGACACAAACTCGCCTGATGCGTAGCAAGAGAGTCTAATTCTTCAGCTTCGGGAACCGCCGATGCACTACCGCTAATGCGAGTCAAAATAATCGTTTGTACCAATCCCGGAATGGTTAATTCCGTTCCCAATTTAGCCGCAGCCGCTTGATAAGCACTAATCCCCGGGATGAGTTCAAAAGGAATGTTTTCGGCGATTAATCCTTGAATTTGTTCTTGAATGGCACTGTAGAGAGATAAATCTCCCGAATGGAGACGCACCACAGAACAATTGGCACGGACGCGATCGCGCATCACGGGTAAAATCTCCTCGAGGGTTTTATTCCCCGTCGGAATTAATTCGGCATCGGGACGCACATCCCGTAACATTTGCTTGGGGACGAGAGAATCGGCGTAAAGAATAACATCGGCACGGGTGAGGATATTATAGGCTTTGAGGGTGAGGAGTTCGGGATCCCCGGGCCCCGCACCAATGATATAAACGATATTTTTGAGGGGTTGAGGCATAGTATGAACTCGCCATTCGCGATCGCAGCAAAATCATTGTGAACTCTTAGTTTTGCGGAAGAGCGATCGCTTTGTCAATAAATGGTCAAACCGTCCAAAAAAATTTCTCTAGATTTTCCGGATGAGCCGTCCCGGGGTGGAAAAGAGAAATGGTAGATGCACCCTGGTTAGTCCCCGGAGTTTTTCAACTCCGGGACTTTTTTTTAACTTTCGCGATTTAATGCCGTCGCGATCGCTTGCTGAGAAGCTTCTCGATAGGCCATTTCCAAATACTGTCGTACCATTTCCGCTTCCGGTGCGGGTAGGGGTAAATTTCCCAATAATTCCAAAATACTTTTACTCTCTGGAGATGGCGCGATCGCCACTAAAGCAGATTCTAAGGGTTCGTTGTAATCCCAAAAACCTGCCAAGGTTAAAGGGGTTTTTGTCACCTGTTTTTTGGCTTTGTCTTTCTCTCCTCGCTTTCCCTTCCCTCCCGATACCCCGTCTCGGCGATTTTTAACACCCTTCCCGCGCAACTGACGCAAGGCTGCTAAAATTTGTTCTTTCGTGCGTCCGCGCAACTGAAACAACACAAAAGGATCTTCGCTAAAGCGATCGGCCAGATCGTAATAAACGGCTCCGATATGCTTGCAAGGATTAGCTTTATCCGGACAAGTACAGCGCGAGTGAATATCCGCTAACGCAAAAGGAAATAAATTCAACCCATTAGCCGTAAACACTTCTTCAATATTGGCCGGCATTTCCCCGGCCAATAACTGTGCCGAATAAATAGCTTTCTCGGAAAGCGTTTCCACAATAAATCCCCAATCTTCATCGCTAAATGGACTTAAAGATAGGGAGACCTGATAGGGTTCGGGTTCGCTTCCCTTCACCTTTGCCAGCACCCGAGCGCCTTTAAAATCAACATTGAGGACATTTCCCTCATTTGCATATTTTCTCGCTCGCTCCAGCCGTTTTTTAAAGCGATAGGAATTCAATAATTCCAGCCATCGCTCGACCCACCATTCTCGGCTTTTAATTTCATAATCAGACATGGTTCATTGATAATTGATAATTAATAATTGACAATTGACAATTGATAATTGCTCATTGCTCATTGTTCAGGGCTCTGTAGAAAGTTTCTAGACTGTCAATATCGCCAACAAAACGCCAATGCCAAGGCTCGTAACTGATTCCTTGGGGATTATCGCGAGGAAACGATAGCTCAAAATTATAACGAGCGGCATTCTCTTGCAACCAGCGAAATGCTGCCGTATGTTCAAAATTAACGCTTAAATGAGTTGCGGGGGCTTTTCCGTCGCCAATATCGATCGCATAACCGGTATGGTGTTCGCTATAGCCCGGAGGTGCGCTCACTTCTGCACGTTTGGCCGCATTTTGCTTGCGCTGGGCTTTCACATCAAAAAAGAGATGATGTTGCTCGGCTACAGTACGATAACCCGAAAGTGGAGCGAGAATAATTCCCCGGGATCTGGCAGCATCTGCCATCATGATAAATTTCTCTGCCGCACTTCGACGCAAGCGGATGCGCCGATCGGCAGTAATTGCCATCAATTCATCGGTTGGCGCTTCCTCATAAGCTAAATGCCCTAAAACGCTATCTTGAGGGGAAATCTTGTCCGTTTCGTCAAGATCCTGCCAGTCGGCATCCGGTGCCGATGCAGCCGTGGCAGATCCCTGTCCCCTAGAATTGGCAATGGGTTGAGCCGTTCGATTGAAGGAGAAAAAGGCAATGGCGATCGCGATCGCCCCCAAACCCACCATTCCTCCCACCAGCACCCACATCCACCCGCGAGAGGGGGTTGGCGATCGCGAGATGTCTCGAAGGGCGATGGGAATCTCCCGTCCCGTATTTCCTGCGAGTTTTGCCGATTTCTTGGGTTGGTTCGCCTTCTTCAACGCTCCACTCCTGCGCTCAAATCTCATACCCCAATTTAACGAATTTTGGCCATTTTTCCACAGGAAGTGCGGGAAAATTTCTGGCTTACGGGTAAGGTGGTGTATGGACGTTGCCTGCAAGGTCCCTAATTTAAGCCCGTGCGCCAATCTCGCTCAAGAAACTAGCCACGGTTTGATTAAAAATTTCCGGTTCGCTCAAAAATACCCAATGATGGCTGGGGACTTCGCGAATTTGTAATTGCGTTAAATAAGTTTTATAGGGTTTGAGTTGAATTTCCGTGCGATTAAATCCTGCTTTGGGTTTCAGAAATAAAGCAGGAAGATCGAGTTCTCGGGTTAATCCCGGAACTTTCATCACCTCTTCAAAAATCCCGTCCCGTGCCTGTACGACAAATTTACTCCCCCAAGTTCCATCGGGTTTCTCTTCAATTCCGGCTTGAAATACTTGTTTTTGGAATTCCGTCCAATTGCGATATTGTTTTAATTGTTTGGCTTGTTTTTCGGCTTCTTCGTAACTGGCAAAAGGGCCCATTCCTTTTAAAAAGGGCAGCACGCGATACAAGAGAGGAAACGTGAATTTCATCCAACCGGGCATCGAGCTAATGAAAACGGGATCGACTAAAATTAAACTGCGAATTTGTTCGGGATTTTGCATTGCCCAAACGCATCCCAATTTCCCCCCCCAAGAATGCCCTAAAATATGAGCGGAATCCCAACTTAAATGAGACATGAGGGCTTGCAAATCGTCGATGAGTTCCGTAAAACCATATCCTGTTTCCGGCTTGCTCGTTTCTCCGTGTCCTCGCAGATCGGGAGCAATAATATGATAGTTTTCGGCCAGATAATCTCCCAATTTCGACCAAACTAAAGCATGATCCGCTAAACCATGAAGTAATAATAACGGCTCTTTCCCTCGATTCCATTCGAGGTAAGAAAGTTGAATATTATTGGGTAACGATAATGTTTTACGATCGAACATAATAAAGGAAGCAAAATTTAGGATTGACATCCTCCTATCATCTTCTTTATCAAAATGTCAACCCCAATCGCGATCGCTTTCCTTTCTTTTAAGTGATAATTCTCCTGCTCTGGATTGGCTCGATCGGCTTTTTCAGCAAGTTCTAATTCAACGCGATCGCTGTCCAATCCCCAGAACGAAATTTATCCGTTTTGCCAACGCTTCGACCTGTCTCTCTTCTCCGAATGCCGAATAACTTGCCTTTGCTTTCTCTAACCATTCTACTGCCTTCTCCTGATTCCCTAAAGTATATTCTACCTCTCCCAATCCCCATTGCATCCTTGCTTTAACCTCGCTATTCTCCTCTGCTGCTGTCAATGCCAACCCTTGCCCATAAACCTCCTTCGCCATTAAACTCAATCCTATCTGTTGGTAAATATCCCCCAACACCCGATAAATGGTTATCGTTTGACTTCCAGAATCTACTAACGCTTCTAATACCCGAATTGCCTCCGCATTAAACTCATTTCCTCGGTATAAATGGGCTAAGATCAATGCTTCTTGTTCTTCATTTAGTTCTTGCTGCTGGATAACTGCGATTTGTTCCCGCAAAGCTCTTGCTTTCTCTTCCTCTACGACAATAAACCAACTCTCGAAACTCTCCCAATTATTTACATTTGTTACGGGATTAACCCCATTATATGCCACCACGCTAACAGGATAAACCTCTCCCGGCTTCAATTCACCGTCATAAACCATTTGCGTTCCATTGATTCGCTTGGGTTCTTGCCAGCCTACCATAACCTTGTAGTGGGTTGCTCCTGAAACTCCATTCCAACGAAGAGTTAATGAGTCATTGAAAACTAACGTATGGCGAGGACTGATAAGATAGGGGAGTTGTTGTAACCTCTCTTCTTTTGAAACGGTACGGCGGCGCGTACCGTTATTATCTTCTGGGGATAATCTAATAATCGCTTCCCCTGCGGGACACCCCTGAGAAACCTGATGCGTTCCGGGTTGCGTTACCGTCCATTGATTCAGATTACTACAATAGATCGTGACAGAAGCATTATTTCCGAGTTTAATTTGGTCGTTACTATTGAGGCTATCGCCAAACTCGGCGTGATGAAATTGCGTCCATTGTGCCTTTTGGACTTGGACATTACCCTGAAAATTAATTAGAGTATGGATGGCTTTAGAATTACTCCAAGCAGGAGTGACCCATCCCGCGATCGTCAAGCTCAAAATAGCTTGAATGGCAGTTTTCCAATTTAATACAGAATTAACCATTTTCTTTTACTTTAACTGTTGTTTGGCCTCATAGAACCATCGATCCTCTTCAGGATTAATAGTCTCACCTGCGGCTAGACGAGACTCGATTAATTGATGGCATTGTTGCCAATATTGCTGGGCTTGAGAAGATTGCCGATCTTTGTTTTGCAAGACTTGGCCATATATACAAAAGGCAGCTCCGGGATTCTTGATATGTTGCTGGTATCTTTGATCTTTAGCGATTCCCATCGCGATCGTCAGATAGGGAATCGCTTCTTCATCTCGCTTTTGTTTAAATCTTGCCCATCCTAAATTCTTATATAAGCTATATTTTTGCGTCTGGAGATTGAGTTTTTCTGTGTCTGTTAACTGCTCGCGATTAACTTCTTTTTGATTTAAAATCTTCAAACCTTGATTGAGCAATTCTATTGCTTCCCCATTCCGATCTTCCCGAATGTACCAATAAGCCAAATTATTATAGGCATCTACATAACCCCCTTTCGCGGCAATGAGATATTGTTTCTTAGCGCTAGTAACATCTTGTAACTCTTCATAGAGAGTTGCTAATTGATAATGAGCATCTAAATTATCTGAGTCTAATTGAATAGCTTGCAAGTATTTCTCTTCTGCTATCGCTAATTTTTGATTGTTTCGATCTTGTTGTGCCTCTCGTTTGCGATCGTTAGAAATATCGGGTAATTTTAACCAAATCACTAACATAAATATTGTGATCGATAAACTCGATACAAATTTGGCTTCCTCGTGAAAGTGTTGAGGGATTTTTAGCTTTTCTAAAAGATTATCAAATCTCTTTTTGCCCGGTTCCGTTAACTCGCCCCGGGCTTGCAGTAATGATAAAATACTTGGAAAAGCAATAGCCGCCGCTCCCCAAAAACCAGAACCACTGCTCAGAAAAAGAGCAGCCAAACTTCCTAAAAAAGCGAGATTGACCGTCCAAACTACAACTCTGACCCCTCTAAATAACCAGTCAAAGCGATTCCAAGGGTGAGATTGTTGTGCTTTTTCCCGAGAATAAATATCCAAATACCACCACCACGAATCTGGCGATTTAGTGAAATTTTCTCGATACCGAGCTAACTCAATAAATTGCATTAATTTTTCAGCCTTTTCCTTAAGTTTTCTATCTAATTTTTCTAATTTTAAGATAGCAGCAGCCGGGGATTTTGTCTGAGTCGATAAGACTTTTTCAATAGCATCTCTGGTTAGTAAAATTTCGAGAGATTCCTCCTCCGACAGCGAAGCATTAGAGAAATTTAACCGATTTAATAATTGTTCTAAAGTGTTTGTATAATGGTCTAAAAGATCGGGTTCCATCATAACCTCCCTGTGGAGACTACCGCTATACCTGAAGGGTTGGCAGTGAGTTATTGACTGGCTTGACTGACGTTCGCGATCGCGCTCTCTCTCTACTATAACCTCGATCGTGTTAGGGCGCGATCGCAAATTTTTGGTGGCCTTGCCACTTTTTGTAAATTTTTGTTACATTGAATAGGTAGAGCTTGACAAGAGCCTCTGCCCTTATCCTTTTCTCTCTATCTGTAACAATCATGACCACTCAAGAAAACTCCGCCCCTAACTTTGGCTTTACCGAAAAAGCAGAAAACTTAAATGGTCGCTTGGCGATGATTGGTTTTGTTGCCGCGATCGCGGTTGAATTGATTACCGGTCAAGGCGTTCTGCATTTCTTCGGACTTATGTAATGCAAATTCGTAAGTAGGAAACTCTTACCCTAGGGAGTGCATCTCAGAGAAATTTGAGATGCACCTTCTCTTATCGCTCATCAATGGGGTTAATTTAAGCCTTTAACATCAGGAGCAGATTGAATTTTGTAAACTAAAGTAATCGTTTGTTGTGAATAAGGTTGTAACGTAATATTCCAAAGGCAAAAACCATTTTTATCGGCTGAGACATGATTCGTCGATCGCTCGGAAATCACGGAAATTTTAACTTGTTCTAACTCGGAAATCGGGACTCGCTCCGTCACCGCGATCGCTCTCGATTCATCGCTAATATTCGATAAATAAATTTGCGTTGTTGTCGTCACGGTTTTCCAACGAGAAATCGGGTCTTGTTTTTGTTCCTTCTGTTGCGATCGCTGTACTTTCACACCTCCATCAACGCCCCATCCCAAAGCAAATTTTTCCCCAGAGGCAATAAATAAAAGAGAAGTTTTCCCCACAAATTCTGTCGAGCGAATTAAATCAACGGGTGCAGCCAAGAGCGGAAATTCTGAATTGTTCGTTTGTTCGCTTTTGAGTATAACTTGAGTCGCCAATTCCGGCATTAAAACATATTCCACTTTTGCCGAAGTGGTGAAGGAAAAAATCGGCACGCGATAGGGATAACCATCAGAAGGAATGGTTGCTTTCGTTTGCGATCGCAAAATCCGCACTTCTCCACCATCATCAACTCCAGGTAATTCTAATGTTCCCGAACCGAGTCCCGTTGTTTGGATAGTTTGCTCTCGGGTTTCCACCACAATTTCTGAGGATTTTTCTTGAATATTTAAGCGATCGTCTTGCAATAAAGGAGGATCTGCACCGAGAGAGGGTCTGGCGGTGGAAAAAATTAAATCTACATCGTTCCAATCTTCTCCCGTTTGTTGCCAAACACAGCCATCGCAGCGTAGGGAAATTGTGGGATTTTCGCCTTGTTGCAACCGTGCCTGATGCCACGGTCGCCACAGGGCATTGGGAACGATATAATTCAAAATTAAGAGATATTCTCGCGCCTCAGCAATGCTTAAATCTACTTCAATATTGGCTGTATAAATATAATCGGGACGAGTCAGGGATTGAACTTGCAAAATCAGATCGTTGAGCTGTTGAATCAGTCGCTCTTGAGATTGATAGGTGTTGAGAATTTCACCCCGTAAAGCACGCAATCGCTCAAAAAGCGCCTGAAATTGCGATCGCCAGTCTTGTGCGTCTAATTGTCCCCAAGCGGCATCGATAGGAACTTCCGCGATGGCTCGTTCGAGAATATTTGTCAGTTCTTGAAAGGTGCGTTGTCTTCTATTTCGTTCTCGATCCAAGGCTTGAAAAGTTTCTTGAAATTCTCGCCATTGTGCCATCAGCGATCGCATTTTTTCCGGGCGATCGCTTTCTTTCACTAACAGGCGACGGCGCACGCGAATATCATTAATTTTAGCATCTCCAGCGCCATTCCCCAACTCCCCGCGCAAGGTTTTATCGGCAAGCACCGGGGCAACATTCGCGATCGGGATTCGCCAAAAACCGGGGGTTAAATGAACATTACCCTGACGTTGAACGAGAGCGCGATCTTCTAGCAGAGTTACGGTAGAAACGGGCGCGTTAAGCGTTAAAGTATTGAGAGTTTCTCTCGGTGCTAAATTGGCTGACATGGTTCTATTTTTTAATTGTCATCCCTCGAGTTAGACGGAGGACTACAATAACGACTGAGTTCTATTATCAAACGCTCTTCATCGCGGGTTGCTGTATCTAAATCTTCAAGAATTGCCGTGAGTTCTGCTTGATTTTCTGCTGAAAAAGCATCAACAAAACGCCTTGTTATCAGACTGGTTTGCCGATAGATGGAAATCAAGGCTTGACGATGTTCATTGAGAGAATTGTCCCTCACCGATAAATTCATCATTTTCTCGACAACCTCATCAATTGAATCCGCAGCCGTTAAAAGTGCTTGTATTTGCTCTTCAGGGTCGTCTGTATTGGCAGACTGAGCGGCTTGAATCGCTTCATTGACAACATTGATAACGAGATTGCATTCAGCCGCTCTCGTCGCTTGTGCGAAAGTTGGAGAAGCGAAATAAACCGGACTTAACGCGAATGTACCAACACCAATAACGAGATTGAAGATTGTTTTTTTAATTTTCATTAATTTAGTTTAGAGTGGAGAAAGGGGGCGATCGGCGATTGCCAATAACAAATCGCCCCGAAAAAGTTAACTCCTTTGAGCAGAAGGGATAGTAATATCAACGATATTGACATCGTTATCTAAATGACTCAAAGGCGGGTTAATGTCTGATGAATTGCCAACCACTAATGTTGTCAGGCGATCGGGGGCGAGATACTGGCGAGCAACCCGTTGCACGTCTTCAATGGTTGTGGCTTTAATTCCCCGTTGATATTGGAAAATATAGTCGGGAGGATAGCCATAAAATTCATAGCGCATTAACCGTTGGATGGTTTGACCGGGTTCTTGAAAGTTGAAAACAAAGGAGTTAAGAATGGACTCCTTGGCATAATCTAACTCTTCTTGAGAAATGGGGGAATCCTGAAGGGTTTTAATTTCCTTAAAAATCGCTTGAATAAAAGGCACGGTAGCATCCGATCGCGTTTGTCCGCCAGCAATAAAGACCCCTGGATAATCGTATCGCGGACTCCAGAATCCATAAACGGAATAGGCCAATCCTTGGCGCGATCGCACTTCATTAAAGAAGCGCCCGCCAAATCCATTCAATACCCCATTTAAGACGCTCAACGCGGGATAATCGGGATTTTTGAGAATTCCCCCCAAATGACCGATTTGAACGTAACTTTGAGTCAGTTGGGGCTGTTCGACAAAAAAGATATCCCCTTGTTGTTGCGGGGAAACTTCGGGAATGGGAGGTAAGGGAGAGACCGGATCCGGTTGCCAACGACCGAATTTTTCAGCAATTAAGGCTTTCATGCGATCGCGATCGAAATCCCCCACGATTCCCAACAACATTTGCTCGGGACGGAAAGAACGATGATAAAAATCGATGAGATCTTGTCGAGAAATATTATCGAGATGTTCGTATTCTACCGTGCGGGCATAAGGACTTTTCTCGCCATACATGAGTTGATAAAATTCTCGTCTGGCAATATCATCCGGGTCGTCATTGCGTCGGGCAATTCCTCCCCGCATTTGTTTTTTAGCTAACTCAAATTGTGGGGCATCGAAGGCGGGTTCTTGAATGACTTCGGCAAAGAGACCGAACACCTGCTCTAAATCTTCGCTGAGGGCACTAAAACCGGCACTGCCAGAGGTTTTACCAATACTGGTCTCTACGGAAGCCGCCCGACTTTCGAGAATTTGGTTTAATTCATCGGGGGGATGTTTTACAGTACCGCCACTCCGCACGACGGCTCCCGTGAGTCCGGCCAAACCGACTTTATCGGCAGGTTCTAAACGGGATCCGGTTTTAAATAAAGCCGTCCCTCCCACGAGGGGCAACTCTCGATCTTGGACGAGGTAAACGACAATACCGTTCTCGAGTTGATAGCGATCGTAGTCGGGAAGTTGGACTTCTTGCAGGGGGGGAAATTGCAGTTCGTCATAATGTCTCGGGGTCGCAGCCGTCACCGATCGCGCCGAAAAGGCAACTAACAGCAGCGTTGCGAAAAATAATCCCAACCACTTGAAAGCGTTTTGTGTTTTCTTCATTCTTGATTTAGGGAATTAGGGAGTAGGGAGTAGGGAGTAGGGAGTAGGGAGTAGGGAGTGGGGAATAGGGAGTAGGGAATAGGGAGTGGGGAGTAGGGAATAGGGAACAAGGAGAGAAGAAGATCGATAACTCATTTCATCCTTCATCCTTCATCTTTCATCCTTCCGAAACTCCTTCCTCCTTCATCTTTCATCCTTCCCCTTTCATCCTTCATCCTTCCTCCTTCATCCTTCCTCCTTCAAGAGTCGTCCGATGGTTTTGTTTTCTGGGGTAAATGTTTTGCGGGCAACCCGTAAAATATCGGCAGGGGTGACGGCTTCAATTTTGTTCAACTGCTCGAATAAATTGCGCCAGTTTCCCGTTTTGGCTTGATATTGGGTGAGGGCATAGGCCATGCCTCCATTGGAATCTAAACTATAGAGCAGGCTGGCCCGCGCTTGGGTTTTGACCCGTTCTAATTCTTCCGGGGTCACGGGTTCGGTTTTTAAACGTTCGACTTCTTCATCCAATGCTGCCCCCACTTCTTCTACGGTATGACCGGGTGCTGTCGCTCCATAAAGCATCATTAAGTTCGGATGCTTATCCCCGGGAAATCCCGTAAATCCTTGGGCGCTGAGGGCGATTTGCTGTTCTTCCACCAACGATTTATAAAGACGCGACGTGCGACCGTCGCTGAGGATCGCCGCGATCGCGTCGTAAACGGCACTGTCGGGATGGTTGAGGGAGGGGCGATGAAAGCCTTCTAAGTAAATCGGTTCGGATTTGAGGGTTAAGGTCACTTCTCGGGTCTCCCGTTGCGGGGGTTCCACGAGGGTGACTTCTGGGGGAGCGGGTTTGGCGGGATAGCGTCCGAAATAGATTTGCGCCAGTTCTCGGACGCGATCGGGATCGACATCCCCCACGATCGCCACGGTCATATTGTTGGGGACGTAGTAAATCTCAAAAAATTCTTGCACGTCCTTCCGCGTTAAGTTGCGAATATCTTGGTCGTAACCGATGGTGGGACGCTTGTAAGGGTGAACGGTGAAAGCAGCATCTTGAAAGGCTTCGATGAGTTGCCCGATGGGGGAATTATCGGTACGCCAGCGCCGTTCCTCTAAAATTACATCTTGTTCTCTCCAGAAGCCGCGAAAAACGGGATCGAGAAAGCGTTCCGACTCGAGGGACATCCAGAGTTCGAGTTTATTGGCGGGCAAACTATAGGTATAAACCGTGAAATCCATAGAAGTTCACGCATTTAAGCCCTTGCCCCCCGCTCGCTCG
>JBFRWJ010000605.1:0-24599 GCA_051439525.1 Spirulina sp.
GCCGCTATCTTGATAAGTCACCGCTAGGCGGGTCAAGCAATTACTCGCTCTGTTTAGCCGATAACCAAGGCGAAACAAGTAAAAGCGTGTACAAGAAAATCTTGTACACATTGGGAGATACCCCCTCAGTAGATAACTACTGTGCATTGTTAGCGTTAGTTAGCAAAACAGTATCGGTTCAAATGCAAGTGACAGAAACAGTGGTTTATCAAGGTCAGTTTGGCGAATTTACCATTACCGATCGCGATCGCTTAGAGGTGATAATTTATCGGAGTGGTTTGGCAACGGCTGCACTATCTTTTTGCATCGGCACGAGTTTGCTCTTTTGGCAGGGTGCAACTCCCTTGGTTTTAAATCTTTTAACCGTTCTCTTTGGGATTTTTTCCCTCGGTTTGGGGGTCAGTCTCTTCACGATTCATATTTATTTAGTCCCCTTGCATCGCTTGTTACAGTTATTTTGGTTAATCGGTACGGTATTCTCCGCCGCGATCGCTTTTTCTTCTCCCGAACCCCTTGCCTTATTTGTTTATCAACATCCTCTAACTTTGCTCGGTACGGGTTCTCTTTTTGCCGCTTTAACCGGGATTTATTTTAAAGAAGCCTTTTGCTTCGATCGCTTGGAAACCAAACTCTTAACCCCTCTAGTTCCCATTCTGTTGTTAGGTTTCATGGCAGGAATTTTTCCCTCTGAAATCCAAAGAATTCTCCTCGCCAGTTGGAGCGTTTTATTTGCTGTTTTTGCCCTCCGTAAGATATTCCAAGCCATTCCCCCGGATATCGGCGACAAATCCGTATTTGCCTACCTAAAAAATCAGAGACAACAAGTTTGATAATCGCCGATTCAAAAATGATTGCAATTCAAGAAATTCCCCTCGAGAAAATTCGTCGTCCTCTCCCCAGACAAACCGATCCCGAAAAAGTGAAAGCTTTAATGGAATCCATTGCGCGAGAAGGATTGCGCGAACCCATTGACGTGTTGGAGGTTGAGGGAGAATACTATGGATTTTCGGGCTGTCATCGCTTTGAGGCACATCAGCGCTTGGGTAAACAAAAGATTAAATGTCGAGTGCGCCAAGCTCCACGATCGGTATTAAAAATGCACCTTGCTTAAATCAGCGAATCGTCACCAGTTAGGGAATAGAGAGCGGGAAACAAACAACACTTAACAATTCCTCATACTTATTCCAAGAAAAATTATTATATACTATTGATTAGAAAGACTTTGCTCTTTTTAATTCTCTGTTAATTAAAATTTTCAGTCAAAACTCCAATATAAATTCAGCATAATAACTGAAGACTTCCGCGTAATATACTTATTGAGAATTTCGCATTCTCTCTTAACCATGCAATTCGACGCGAACTCTGCCTCTCAATCGAGGCATCTTTCCAGAGGCGCAGGTCGTTTTTGGGCGATCGACTATCTCAAAAGAGTCTATTCTCAATTATCCTTGCGGGGAAAAATTAGCATCCCTTTTGTGTCCGTATTGTTAGGGGTGTGGTTATTGGGAACGATCGCGATGGGACTCTATGTCAGCCGCAGTATCGAACGTCGCACCCGTCAGCAAAACAACGCGATCGCGATGCTCGTTCTGCGAGAATTTCAACAAGAAAAGCAAAATTTGCGCTTGGATGCCAAGTTAATTGCCGAAAGCATTCCCATTCGTCAAGCCGTAGAACGAGGAGATTCATCAGAACTTTTACGAGTGCTCATCCCTTTGAAAAGTTCTCTCTCGATTAACTTTCTGGCAGTCTTCGATCGCGAGGGAAATATCCTCACCGACTTAAAAAATCAAGAGATCGGCGATCGAAACTTGGCTTCTGAAGCAATCCGAAGACAAGTTTTGAGCGGTTTAAGTTTTACCAGCCTGCTCGAGTCCGAACATCCCGCTCCCTCATTATTAGTCGGAACCGCCCCCATTTCTGCCCGTCAAGGAACAGTTGGAGGACTGATTGTCGGGAACGCGATCGCCAATGAATGGTTAGAACAAATCGCTTGGGGAACGGGACAGCATCTCGCTGCCTTTGACAATGATGGCTTAATCGCCTCAACGTTAAGAGATGAAGAGGGTAAAGAAATACACATCCGAATACCCGCAGGGGAAACAGCCCGCATTCGGGTTCGCGATCGCGATTATTTTGCCCGTACCGCTACCCTGCCCGGGCTAAAAGATGCCAACTTCAAATTAATGGTGTTGAGTCCCCTCGACTCCCTCAAACGCGCCCAACAAAAGTTATGGTTGGGGATCGGCACGGTTTCTTTAGGGGGCTCGGCGATAGCGATCGCGGTAGGATATTGGGTGGCAGGAAGAATCGTTCGACGCATCGATAATCTTGCCCGTGCTACGCGCAAACTGGCAAAGGGAGATCTCGGTACGCGACTGCCCGCAACATCCGTCGATGAAATCGGACAGCTTGCAGTAGATTTTAATACCATGGCGGCAGAATTGGTCTCTCGCGAAGAGCGACTCGCTCAGCAAATGCAGCAACGCGAAGAGATGTTACATCAATTAAAAATGACCCAAGCGCAATTAGTTCAAAGCGAGAAAATGTCGAGTTTGGGTCAGATGGTTGCCGGAATTGCCCACGAAATTAATAATCCCGTTAATTTCATTCACGGGAACTTAGCCCATACGGCTCAATACGCCCAAGATTTACTCGCTCTGGTTAATTCATATCAGACATTTTATCCCCATCCCACCTCAGAAATTCAGCAGTATCTCGAACAAATCGATTTCGAGTTCTTAGCGCGAGATTTCCCAAAATTGTTAGCTTCGATGCAAATTGGGACGAATCGCATTCGGGAAATTGTGCTGGGTTTGCGAAATTTTTCCCGTTTGGATGAAGCCGAACTCAAAAAAGTCGAAATTCATACCGGGATTGAAAGCACGCTCTTGGTGATTCAACATCGTTTGAAAGCGCGCAAAGATAAGCCGGATATTGAAATTATCAAGCAATATAGTTGCTATCCTTTGCAGTTAAAGTGTTATGCAGGACAGTTAAATCAGGTCTTTTTAAATCTTTTAGTCAATGCGATCGATGCTTTGGAAAATGTGACGCTCAATCCGCACATTACGATTCGTACTGGCGTGGAAGGGGAATGCCTGAAAATCGAGATCGCGGATAATGGTAAGGGAATACCAGAAGAAATTCAAGCGAAAATTTTCGATCCGTTTTTCACTACCAAACCCATCGGCAAGGGAACGGGTTTGGGTTTAGCAATTGTTTATCAAATTATCGAACAACATGGGGGTAGCATTGAGTGTTTATCTCGAGTCGGCAAAGGAACGGAATTTACGATCGAAGTCCCTCTTCAATGAACAATTATCAATGAACAATTATCAATTAAATATGGCGATCGCCAGAGCGAAAAACAATGATTAAAGCGATCGCCGAAACAAGTATTTTCGCTAATTATTTGAATTGCTGCTCGCTTCTAATGTTTTTAACGACCATTCTTGACTTTCGGAAAATTCCAGAATCCACTGATGATATTGCCTTAAACTCGGGCGATGTCCGACGCTGATAAAGGTTGTTTGAGATGCTGATAAATGTTGATAAAGCAGTGCTTCATTTTCGAGATCTAATGCACTTGTTGCTTCATCCAATATTGCATAATTTGCTTGATTGAGAAGAACGCGAGCAAAGGCAACCCGTTGTTGTTCTCCTAAAGAAAGACGATCCCCCCAATTTTCTACAGTTTCAAAGCTACCATATTGTTGGTCTAAATTGGGTAAATTCACTTGATGTAAAACATTTTGCAATGTTTCATTATCAATCTGGCGATCGCCGTGAGGGTAGAGTAATTGTTCTCGCAATGTTCCCATAATCATATAAGGACGTTGGGGGAGAAAGAGCATATCATCCAATTGAGGTCGAGTAATGCGTCCGGTTCCGGCATCCCACAGTCCCGCAATCGCTCGTAAAATCGAACTTTTTCCGCATCCACTCGGTCCGACAATTAATAATCCCTGTCTTGGTTGTAAAGCGAGGGAGAGATCGCGACAAAGAGTACGCTGATAGTTAGGAGTATGCAAAGTTAAGCGATCGATACTCAGGCGAGAATCTTCTACGGTATCGATGGTTGTAGCGGTTTTGGGAAGATTGTCTCGCACTCTTCTCGATTGTTCTAAATAGTCTTCAAAGGTATAAAGGCGATCGATTCCAGCCGTAAATTTTGTTAACTCATCAAATCGCATGACAATGGCATTTAAAGAGTAGAATACTTGTAAGAAAGCTCCTGTCGCTTCGGTTAACTTTCCTACTTCTAAATCTCCATCTAAAATACTCTTCCCGAGTATAATCGCGGGTATAACATAAGGTAACAACTGAAAAGGAGAGGTTAATAAAAGTCGATAAAACTCTTGCCATAAAATGAGACGATTGTAGTTGCGAAAAACATCCCCAAACAGATCTCGTGCGAGATTAGATTCTCGTTCTTCTCCTCGGTAAAAAGCGATCGATTCTGCATTTTCCCGAACTCTGACCAAACCAAAACGGAAATTTGCTTCTTTTTTGAGTTGCTCGAAGTTTAACCGCACGAGAATTTTACCTAAAAATCCAATTATGCCGAGATTTCCGATTAAAGAATAAACAATCATAAAAACAACCAGAAATTTAGAAATATTCCAGAGAACGACACTGAAGAATGCCAATTTTAAAATTGAATCAAGAATGGCTAAAATCAAAAGGAGAGACTCTTTAGTAAAAGCACGAATATCTTCAGAAATCCGTTGGTCGGGATTATCAATTTCTAGAGAATCGAGAAGATCGTAGAAAGAACGATTTGCGAAATAGCGATTGATATAAAAATTCGTTAACCATCTGCGCCAAAATAAATCCAGTTTTTCTCGCAGGTAGCTAGATCCGGCAAATATAGGAACGTAAACGACTAAGATCCCCAAAAAAAACCAGACTGCTCGCCAAAATCGAGGCTCATCTTTTGCCGCTAGAGATGAGACAATAGTGCCTTGTTGTTCGTTGAGAACAACGGATAATTGAGTATACGTAACCAGTACAATTAATAAAAATGCTAATAAACCCAAGGCTTTCCATTTTTCCGGTCCCAGCCAATAGGGTTTCGCGATCGCCCAAAATCGTCGGAAAATTTTTAGATTAAATCGTTCCATTTGCTTGTCAGTGCATCTACTCGATCTAGATTACTATAACGGAAAATTTTTCGATTCGTGCCATTCTCATTTAACTTTCAGCCTTTTGGTTGACTCTTCAGAATTAAATATGGCGATCGCGAGAGGAAAAAATAAGAATTCACGCGATCGCCAAACAAGCATTAACGAGCGCGATCGCTGCTTTCTTCTAATGTGTTTAATGACCATTCCGAATCTTCAGAAAATTCTAAAATTAACTGATGGTATTGTCTTAAAGTAGGGCGATGTCCGACACTGATAAAGGTTGTTTGAGATGCTGATAAATGTTGATAAAGTAATTCTTCATTTTTGAGGTCTAATGCACTTGTTGCTTCATCTAAGATTGCATAATTGGGTTGATTGAGAAGAATACGAGCAAAGGCAACCCGTTGTTGTTCTCCTAAAGAAAGACGATCCGCCCAATTTTCTACAGCGTCAAAACCGCCATATTGTTTGTCTAAATCGGGTAAATTAACTTGATGCAAGACCTCTTGTAATGCTTCATTGCTAATCTCGGGATCGCCGTGGGGATAGAGTAATTGTTCTCGCAATGTTCCAATAATCATATAAGGGCGTTGGGGCAGAAAGAGCATATCCTCTAATTGAGGTCGAGTAATGCGTCCGGTTCCAGAATCCCACAGTCCCGCGATCGCTCGTAAAATCGAACTTTTTCCGCATCCACTCGGTCCGACAATTAACAATCCCTGTCCCGGTTGTAAAGCTAGAGAAAGATCGCTACAAAGAGTACGCTGATAGTTGGGGGTTTGCAAAGTTAAGCGATCGATGCTCACTCGAGAATCTTCTACAGTATCGATAGTTGTTGCGGTTTTGGGAAGATTTTCTCGCAATCTTCTCGGTTTTTGTAAATATTCTTCAAAAGTATAAAGGCGATTGACTCCAGCCGTAAATTTTGTTAGCTGATCGAAGCGGGAGACAATTTCATTTAAAGAGTGGAATATTCGAGCAAAAGCTCCTGTCGCTTCGGATAATTTTCCGACTTCTAACTCTCCAGATAAAATACTCGGAGCAATGGCGATCGCGGGCATAACATAGGGTAAAAACTGATAACTATAGGTTAATAAACCTAAATTAAACTCTTGCCATAAAATGAGACGATTGTAGTTGCGAAAAACATCCCCAAACAGATCTCGTGAGAGATTAGATTCTCGTTCTTCTCCTCGGTAAAAAGCGATCGATTCTGAATTTTCCCGTATTCTAACCAGACCAAAACGGAAATTTGCTTCCTTTTTGAGTTGCTCGAAGTTTAACCACACGAGAATTTTACCAAAAAATCCAATCGTTACCAGATTGCCGATTAAAGAATAAACAATGAGCAGACCAACCAATAATTTGGAAATATTCCAGAGAACAACACTGAAGAAGGCCACTTGTAAAATCGAACTGAGAATGACTAAAACGAAACGGAGAGAGTCTTGAGTAAAAGCACGAATATCTTCTGCAATCCGTTGATCGGGATTATCAATTTCGGGATGATTGGGAAGATTGTAAAAAGAACGGTTGCTAAAATAATCATTGATGTAACGATTCGTCAACCACCTACGCCAAAATAAACCCAGTTTCTCTTGCAGATAGCGAAATCCGGCAAATATAGGAACGTAAATCACTAAGATGCCCAAATAAAACCGAACCGTTTGCGCAAATCTAGGCTCATCTTGTGCTGCTAGAGATGAGATAATATTACCTTGTTGTGTGTTGAGACGAACGGATAATTGAGTAAAAGCAATCAGTAAAATTAATAAGAATGCTAATAACCCCAAGGCTTTCCATTTTTCCGGTCCCAGCCAATAGAGTTTCGCGATCGCCCAAAATCGTCGGAAAATTTTTAGATTAAATCGTTCCATTTGTTTGTCGGTGCATTTGCTTGATCTAGATTACTATAACGGACAATGCCGCGATCGTGCCATTCTAATCTGGTACTCCGCCTCTAGGGTTAAAATTTAATGAGAGATGTCCAGTCTTCTAGAGCGACTGAGAACTCGGGAGGAGACTGGAGAACATGCACGCGATCGTTTTCCGGAAACCTTAGCAAAATTCGCGTAATCTATAATGAGTTTAACTGTTCTAGGATTCGAGAACGATTGAGATAATATATGAAATCCTTTAATTTTTTCTTTGCTTGCCATTCTTTGTTTAAGGCGCGATTATCTCGCGATATTAGTTGTTGGGTTTTTCTCGCTATTCTCGCCATTGAGATCCTCATTTTAATTCCTTCTTATCGTCGAGAAGAACAGGATCTTTTACGACAATTAGAAGATTTAGCCAAAGCCAAAATTAATACGATTATTATTTTGACACAAAGTAAAATGCAATCCCATGTATTAGAACGAGAGATTATGAATCTCGTGGACAAATCCGAACTCATTTCGGGATTGACAATTTACGATCGCGATGGCACGAATAAACAAGAATTTGGCATTCCCCCTCAGTTAAAGTATTCCGATCTCAAACGCGAGAAAAAGAGAACGCAACGCCGTCGAGATGATGTATATTATGATGTTGCCTTATCGGCAGAATATTTGGGAATCGATCGCGTCTTAATTATTCGTCATAATGCGCGTCACCTACAATTTGAATTATACAAATATGTCTTTCGCATCTCGATTCTCGTGATTATTATTGGTGTCTTTGTTACAGTCGTTACCATGATTTCTGTGGGATATACTGTTATTTTTCCCATTCTGCGCCTGCGAGACGATCTTCGCCTAGCGGGGGACGCATTGAGTCACGATCGCGTGGATTTAGCGCTAAAATCTTTTCAGAGCAATCGTAAAGACGAACTGGGAGAGGTTATGCAAGCATTTCAGGAAATGTTTCTGCGGGTTGGTGCGGAAATTGCCGAACGAAAAAAAGCCAGTGAAATGTTACGTCAAGAACAAAAGAAATCAGAACAATTGCTTTTAAATATTCTTCCCAAGTCGATTGCAGAGTCTTTGAAGGAAGGTGAAAGTAACATCGCTAAAAGATATGAAAATGTCACGATTCTATTTGCCGATATTGTTGGATTTACTCAGCTCTCCTCGGAAATTTCTCCGGAAGATTTGGTGAGTTTGCTCAATGAAATTTTTTCGATTTTCGATCGCTTGAGCGATCGCTACGATCTCGAAAAAATCAAAACCATCGGCGATAGTTATATGGTTGTTGGCGGGTTACCCATTCCCAAAACCGACAGTGCCGCCCCAGTTGCAAATATGGCACTGGATATGATAGAAGAAGTGAAGGCGATCGCGCAAAAATATCAACAGGATTTGAAGATTCGCATCGGCATGAATACGGGATCTGTTGTTGCAGGAGTAATTGGCACGAAAAAATTTATTTACGATCTCTGGGGAGATGCGGTTAATGTTGCCAGTCGCATGGAATCTCAGGGAATCCCGGGACAAATTCAAGTGACGCGATCGACTTACAATTGTTTGCAAGATCGCTATCTTTTTCAAGAACGGGGCGCGATCGAGATTAAAGGCAAAGGAACTATGCTAGCTTATTTATTGGTTAGCAAAAAGGAAGAGATTAAGAATTCAACATCATCATCATGAGCAATCTAGAAATTAAACTCGTTTCTTACTCAGAAGCAAGCCAGAATTTGCAAGAGATCCGCAAGGAAGTCTTTCAGGACGAACAAAATGTTCCGTTTGAACTTGAATTTGATGGTAAAGATGAAACCGCCGAACATTTTTTGGCATATTGGCAGGGAAAGGCAGTCGGGACGGCTAGATTGAGATTTTTAGAGCCACAGACTGCTAAAATAGAGCGATTGGCGGTGTTAAGAGAGGCGCGGGGTCAAAACATCGGAACGCAATTGATGCAGGCTGTAATGGCACGAGCGAGGCAAAAGCAGGCAACGCAAGCGATCGCCAACGCACAGACCTACGTTGAGGGATTATATCGCAAACTCGGTTTCGAGCCAGTTGGGGAACAATTTGCCGAAGCGGGCATTCCGCATATTAAAATGGTTAAGAAATTTTAGGGAGGCTTGACAAAAACAAGTTTTTATGTTAAAAAAGCAAGATTCTTTGACCCATCCCCAAGCCATTAAAATTGTTGGTATTATTTGGTTAATCTCTGCACTGTGCGATCGCTTTTGGATCGCTCTCGATCGGACGATTCCTGCTTGGGATCAAAGCAATCATTTAACGGGTTCTCTCAACTACCTTCATGCCTTACAAAATATTCGTTTCTGGGATGGGGAATGGTGGAATTATTTCTGGACGCTTACCAATAAATATCCGCCTTTGACCTATATTTTAACGGCTCCCTTTCAACAGATTTTTGGCAAAGGAGCAGACCAAGCCTTACTGGTTAATTTACTTTATAACGGGATTATTCTCCTCTCGGTTTACTATCTCGGCAAACATTTATTTAACCCGTTAACGGGAATTTATGCCGCCGCTTTTTGCGTGGTCATGCCGGAACTTTATCGCTGGCGATTGCAGTATCTTCTCGATATTCCCGTGACTGCCTTCACCGTGGCTTGTTTTTGTTGTTTAACCCTGTGGATGCAACAGAAAAACCGCAAAAAAAGATGGTTTTTGAGCATTATTTTAGGCATTTGTTTGGGTCTGGGATTGATGACCAAACAAAATATTCTCTTTTTTCTCTTTTTTCCGTTATTATATTTGGGACTTCGCTATCTGTGGCAAAGAAAATGGGAAAGAATTGTTCAAATCATCAGTAGTTTTCTCATTTCTACATTGTTCTGGGGAACGTGGTATCGCGCCAATTTTATCTATTTATTTAGTACCTCTCAAAACGCCAATGCCATCCCGGCATCTAGCGAAGGCGATCCCACTCTAAATACCCTCGATGCTTGGTTATTTTATTGGGATTTAATGCCGCGATCGCTTTCTTGGGTTCTCATCCTCATTCCCCTCGTCGGTTTACTCTTACACCTTCTCAGAAAATTCCTCAAACGTTCTCCAATTACCCATTACCCATTACCCATTACCCATTACCCATTACCCATTACCTCCATCGCATGGTTAGCACTATACTTCTTCGGGTCTTATTTAATTTGTTCGGCAATTTATAACAAAGATCCTCGCTTTATCATGCCTTATTTGCCTGTGATTGCTGTTTTTCTGGCCTATTGTTTGACCTTATGGCGAGGAAAATGGCAGTTTATGCGTTGGACGACCATTGGGTTAGCATTTTGCTTAATGTTGGTAAAAATATTTCCCATTCCGGGATTGACTCCCATTGCAGAATTATTAAGTCCCAGTCCTCCTTTTCAAACCTATTTAGGCGATCGCTATCCCCATCAAGAAATTATTGCCGAAATTACGCAAACCGAACCCTATCTCAGCGCCACCGTAGGCACGATTCCCAGTACCGAAAGTATCAACCATAATAATATTAATTATCTAGGGGCTTTAGCCGACTTTCAAGTGTACGGACGAGAAACCGGATCGCGAGAAGAACAACTACAACAAGATGCGCGATCGCTGCATTGGTTCGTCACGCAAACGGGAGATAATGGTTTAACCAAAGAGACTCAACTCGCTCTTGCTGAAAGTTTACCCCATCACCCGGATTTTAACTTGCAAAGGCAATGGGAACTTCCCAACGGCGAAACCCTCTCTCTCTATCATCGCAAAAATCCTCCCGTTATCGTAGAAGCGATCGCATCTTCAAGGTCAAAAGTTCAACTCGATCGCATTCTCATCCCTTCAGAAAGTCCCCCCGGTATGCCCGTTCCTATCACTTACGAATGGTCTGGATCTTGGCAAGAACTCCAACAGGGTTTGGTCTTATTAAAATGGCGACCCGTAACGGGAGAAAATAACTCCTTTTGGCTGCACGATCGCGGCATTGGCATGGGAATGTTACACCGTCAACCCGATACCAAAGAATCGGATTCTTTTCGCGTTATCGAACAAACGGCAATGCTTCCCCCCGAGTCCATCATTCCTCAAGATTATACCCTCGAAGCCATTTATTTAAACCGAGAAACGGGAGAAACTTATCCTATTTCCGTCCCCCTCGTTACCCTTACCCTTAATTCTAATGCAACAGCTTCTCCCGCACCCGAGTTGGATTTCGTGACCCAATTGCGGACTTTAGCCTTACAATTACCGAAAGGAATTGAAGGATTAGATCCGATTTTTGAACAAATCGGACGGTTCAATCAATACGATCCCAAACAAGATTATTTAGTGCAGGCTGAGAAAACCTTAGAGTATCGTTTAAATGAAACACCAAAAGCCTGTCAATCTCTTTCAAATTGTCCCTTTCCCACGCCATTAAATCTACCGTATGGGTTAGCCTTGGCGCGAGGATTGCAAGAAGATGCTCCCGGAACTTTAGAAGCCATGAAAACGGCTGCCGATCTCGATGCCAATAATCCTTTTGCTCATGCTTATGTTGCCTTCGTTTATCTCTACCAATGGCACCCAAAAGCGGCGGAGACGGCTTTAAAACCCGCCCTCGAACTCCAACCCGATCTCCCCGAATTTCAGGTCTTATACGGCATTTCTGCCCTGTTGCAAGGCAGGGCGATCGAGGCATGGAAGGTGCTAAAACCTTTAGTTTAAAATTGTTTTTTCCTCAGAACACAACCGATCGCGCTGACAAATTTTCTTGAATAAAAGTTGCGCGATCGCGGTATTTCCTTCCGGTGTCAAATGAACGATATCGCGAAAATAAGATGCGGTTGTTTCGGAAGGATATTCCGACCAAACCGCGTGAGTATCGACAATCGGAATCTGATGATTTTGCAGATATTGAAAGAACTCGGTTTTATAAGCTGGAATATTGGGTGTTGGCAAGACATCAATGCGATTGGGAGTGAAGAGAACAAGGATGGGAAGATCGCGATCGAGAATGCGATCTAAAAACAAGAGATTTTTTTGAAATTGTTCCTTTGGGGTTACGATCGGGGGAATTTCTTGGTAAGATGGAGGTAAGTGAAAACGCAGCGCAACTTTGGGGATAAGATAACGAGAAAAAAGTTCTTGTAGGGCAAATAAGGGCTTGCGATCGGGATAATTGGGGTCGAGTCCCACGCGATTTCCAACGCTGGTCGGTTGAACTAAATCGTGTGTTCCAATCTGTAAAATGAGGAGATCGCTTGCAAATGTGCCAAATTTCTGCAAGTATCCGAATTGATTGCCAATTCCCCAAGATCCTGCCGACGCATTTAAAACTTCTGCATTGATGCCCGTGTTTTGTATTTTCGCTTCTAACTGTTCGGAAATGGTTTGAGTTTGATCCGTTAATACCCCTCCATTTAATACCGAATCCCCAACCATGAGGATTCTGAGAGTGTTTTGGGGTTTGGGGGAAAGGACGCGATCGGAACGTTGCGAATATTGATTGTAAATAATTTTGTTCCCAAAACGAACGATATTTTGATTGGGTTGAAAGCGATATCCCATTTCGACATCGGGTTGAGTTAGCGCGGGATTTCCCAAACCAAATTTAAGACGCAATCCTCCTTCTGCCACAAGCAAAATCGAGAAAATAACAAGGAAAAGACGGAAGGAAAAAATTGTTTTGAGTTTCATCTTTGAATTATTCTCTTCTCATCGCAACCGGACTCCCGTGATGGTGAACGAGATACCATTTTTGTGCCATTTTCCGAAAGATATTGGTGGCCATCGATCGCGCTTCATAACGCTGACCCCCAACCACCTGCATGACCTTTTCTACAAGGATGACATAAGCGATCGCTTCTCCGAGATCGACATGAATAATTTCTGTATCGATTTCGAGATAATTAGTATTGCGAAAAATTTGCTCCCAAGAGGTGCGCGTATCCACCCAACCTCGCAAGGTTTCTCGTCCGGGATGGATGCACGAAGACCAAGTTCCTTGGGACCAAACTTCGGACATTGCGCCGATATCTTTTTTCTCAAAGGCACGGTAAAAGGCTTCGTTTGCGGCAAGTACGGCTGCTTTGTCGTCCATTTTTTTGGGAATGGGTAATGGGTAATGGGTAATGGGTAATTGGAATGAGTGAACTGAGTTTACCATCCTAATATCCATGCCATAAATAATACTAGAATCCAGCCCAAAAAATTCACGCCGCCCCAAAGAAAAAATAGCGAATCGATCGCTTCCTCTCCCACCCATTTTTCAACCCGCGTCACGATCCGTGCCAATAGTCCAAAACCCAAAACTCCCCCCAATACAAAGATCGATCCTCCGAATACCGCGATCGCAAATTCCTCCTCCAAGCGTCCTAAAAGGAATTGAACTCCAGCAACTACAAACGCGATCGCGACGATTGCGCTGCCCGAGATTCCCCAAAACCAAGTAATAATTTCCAGCAGGCGACCCAATATACTCTGAGGAGAACGAGTCCAGAAATGGCTGTTAATAAAAGGATCTAACGGAATACATAAAAGCAGTAAGATCGAACTCGCCATTTGCTGGAACAGTAAAAAAGAAAATAGCCAAGATCGAAAAGAATTTGCTGGAAAAGATTGACTTAAACCGAAAATAATTTGTACAATAGGGGTTAAGATTCCCAGAGTCGCAACAAAAGCAGCAGCCACTAAAAATAAAAATCGTTTTAATTTCATTGTTTCAGCCCGCCCCACAGGAGCAAATATGGCAAATACGTCTAATTTACGCTTAAATCTCGGCTGTGGCTTCAAATTATTAGAGGGCTATATTAATGTCGATCGCGCGGGCAATCCCGATTTAAAGTTCGATCTAGAAACCTTTCCCTGGCCCTGGACGGATAACAGCGTTATTGAAATTAAACTCATTCACGTTCTCGAACATCTCGGACAGCAAACCGATACTTATTTAAAAATCATTCAAGAAATATATCGCGTTTGTACCCATGGTGCAACGATTCATATTATTGTTCCCCACCCCCGTCACGATGATTTTATTCACGATCCCACCCATGTCCGACCCATTACCCCTTCAGGACTGAGTATGTTTTCTCGTCGCGTCAATCAAGAATGGCTGGCACGAGGCTGTGCGAATACGCCCCTTGCCCTCTATTTAGACGTAGATTTTGAGCTAGTCAAAACTAATTTTGTCCCCAGCGAATTTTGGCGCGATCGCTACCCCAATCGCATTTCCGATTTACAATTACTTTTACAAGAAAGCGCACTTTACAACAATTTAATTAAAGAAGTCGAGATGTTTCTTAAAGTAGTGAAAGGGAATGGGGAGTAGAGGAGAAGGGAGAGAAGAGGGAAAACTTTCATGTTTCATCCTTCATCCTTCATCCTTCATCCTTTCTTATGCTACAGTACCCGTGAGGGGAGAACTGGCACTCGCATAGGCTTTGATGGGAATGCGTCCGGCTTGATAGCCCATGCGTCCGGCTTTTGTCGCCATTCCCATTGCCCGTGCCATTTTCACGGGGTCTTGGGCAAGGGCGATCGCGCTATTAATTAACAAAGCATCGGCACCTATTTCCATGGCTGCAGCAGCCTCGCTTGGGGAACCGATCCCCGCATCGACCACGACGGGAATCGTTGCCTGTTCAATGATAATTTGGATATTGGCGGCATTTTTCAGCCCTTGTCCGGAACCGATGGGGGATCCCAACGGCATCACTGTCACGCAACCCACTTCCTCTAAACGCTTGGCAAGGAGGGGATCCGCATTGATGTAGGGTAAAACGGCAAATCCTTCTTTGACTAACTGTTCTGCCGCTTCTAGGGTGCCGATGGGGTCGGGGAGTAAATATTTGGCATCGGGGATCACTTCCAGTTTGACAAAATTATTCTCCTCCTGTCCCAAAAGTTTAGCCATTTCTCGTCCCAAACGGGCAACGCGCACGGCTTCTTCTACGGTTTTACAACCGGCAGTATTGGGCAGCATCCAAATTTTCTGCCAATCGATCGCTTCTGCGAGTCCTTCGTGTCCGGGGGCTTGCGTTTGCACCCGTCGCACGGCAACCGTGACAATTTCGCAACCGCTTGCGACGATACTTTGCTGCATGGTTTCGATGTCGGGATATTTGCCCGTCCCCGTCATCAAGCGAGATTTAAACGTTCGTCCGGCAATGGTTAAAGCGTCGGGATAAGGAGAAGTTGGCGTGAGGTTTGGGTTCGGAATTGTTGCTGTTGACATGAAATCCACGATCGATTACAGACCCTCTATTATCTGCGATCGCGCCCTCGGCGATCGACAAATTAATAATTAATTAACTTATCCATCACCCATCACCCATTACCCATCACCCATTACTCATTACCCATCACCCATCACCCATTACCCATTACCCATTACCCCTATCTCACTTTTCGCTGTAACTGGTCTTGTAGGGGGTGTTCCGGGTCGATCGCAAATCCCTGCAAATGAAGACTGGCAGGAATGGGATCGGCACTCGCATCCCCAAAGAGCAAATAACAACTCCCGCGATTGAGAGAACGAATGCTATTAACATTGGGGGTTAACCAAACCAAGGGCGGATCCTTGGGGGGGATTGAATGCTGTTCTTCTTGGATGTAAGTTGCAGCAAGAGTTTCCAAAACCACTCGATTTCCTTGCACCAAACCCGTTTTTGCCGTCCACAACTTGACGCTAAATAGACAGCGACTGGCGTGAAAGTAAAGAGATGCCGCCGCAATGACTGCCCGTTCAAATGCTTCAGAATCCCAAGCCGCACCGCTATCCAAACTAATAATCACCTCTTTCCCGCTCGTAATCACTTCCAGTTCTCGGACTTGTAAATTGCCAAATTTCGCGCTGGTTCGCCAGTGAATTAAACGGGTGGGATCGCCGATGCGATAGGGACGCAAGGCTTTAGTAATCCCTTCCGTTGCCGATTCATAGCGGCGATCGCGTTCGGTTTGTAGGCTTTCTTCTTGTCCGATGGTATCGACTAAGGGACAGACTCGCAAGGGTAAAACTTGCGGGTAAACAATGGCTTTTGCCGGTACCCGACGACTGCGAAGGGCCCAAAATAATCCCAGAGGCGTTGCCGTTCTTAATTCTACTTCTTGCCAGCGATAAACTCCTCGCCTTTGGGTGGGATGATAATAGGTAATGCGATGAGTTTGTTGGGGGGGAATCACTTCGATCGCCGTGGGTTTAGCTTTACCCAAAACTGAAGGTAAAACATCGTAGACTTGCAGGAGCGATCGCGGTTGATGGCTGGTATTTTCTAATTCTAATTCGAGGATCAGTTCTTCTCCGGCACTGATGGGGGCAATGAGACGGCGACGGACTTGCAGGTGGGAGAGCGATCGCGCTGCTAGGAAGGCACCGAGTCCCAAGAGAGCGAAAATAATGCCACTGAGCGCATACAACCAACCCGCCATGGTATTAGTCGCCGCCCCAAAGAAACAGATGGCAATTCCCAGTAGAACTCCTCCGGAATAAGCGGGTTTGACCCAATGGCGTTCTAACCAATCCAGTATTCGTGTTGTGATTTTCAGCATTTGTTTGGCGATCGCGATCGTTGCCTTAATATGCCCGTTAATTTTAATCCCTTGCCTGCCAATTTGGAAAAATCGTTAACTGTTAACAAACCTTCCCTCCCCCAAAGCCGCCTCTGCACTATTATCAATCGCTATATATCCCTATATATCCTTGGTCTGTTGAAATATTCAGGACTTACGCAGTCAGATGAGATTCTGCCCCCTAACCTTGAGGGAAACCGGAGTAATATCCCTCCCATTTGAGGTCGATAGATAGTGAGGTTACCTCGCTATATTCAATCGATCTATCTATTGATAGACTTAAAAGAGAGTCGCGTAACTCTTAATATTGATAATCGCAGATGGCAAATTGTCACCCGCGATCTTATTCGCAATGTTTGATTATGAATCACACTCGGCAATCACTAATACATCTACCCGTCCGTCAGCCTTATTACTGGAGTCGTCTTCCATGGTACAGGTAGCGGAAACGCTGACGCGACTTCCGCTAATACCAGCCATGCTGGCTTTTACATCAAGAGTCTTGACGGGATGGTCGTCGTTACCAAATGAAACATAGTAACCTTGAACTGCACCCGAGGCGTTGATGACAGACGTTCCGAAATCAACGCTTTCAGTTCTTCCAGAATCAACAGTTGTAACACTAAATTTTGTGATAGACATTGTTCTTCCCTCTCGATAATAATGTTTTAGGTAACATTCTATGAAACGATCTGTGTAAATCCAAGATTCTGTAACAAAACTTAGGACTATGTTGAGAAAGAGTGGGAAAAAAGCGCTCTAGTGTGTAGACTATGACTGTAAAACCTCAAGACGCACCAATGCTCCATATTAAATCAACATTTTTTTGGACAAAGGAAATCGTTAAAGTTCTTGCAAAGATTTCGATTAGTAAAATCATTAAAAATTTTCTATTATTGCTCTTTTTAGGGAGTCTCATCCTTCTCTCCGGTTGCACGCTCCAGAGTCATTCCGCACCGCCAACCCCTCAAGGGAGGAAAATATTAGCTACAAACTGCAAATTTGGACCGACGAACCCTTAGCGATCGATGTCATCAAGAGCGACTTGTATCAGCGCATTTTAGTTACCTTAACCGATCGCGGCATTACCCCGGATCTCTCCTATGAAAATCTGTTTAAACTTTACCCGAGAACCCGCTCCTTTTTTAGTCGGACGGATATGAAGAAACAACAAGACAAATTGCTCGCTTCTCTAGTTTTATTAGTAGACAATGTTCGCGATCCCGTGACCCTCAAACCCGTCTTGCATAATTTAGGAGCAAAACATAAGGGATATGGCATTGCTGCCAAACATTATCCCGCCGTCGGCGATGCTTTATTGCAGACTTTCGAGCAATATCTCCAAGAAGATTGGACGACAGAAGTCAAACAAGCATGGGAGGATACTTTCCAAGCGATTACACAAATTATGCTTGAAGGCGCAGATGGAGTTCGTTAATTGTTGTTGGTTGTTAGTTATTGGTTGTTGGTTACTCGTTAATGATAGAATAGATTAAAGTTAACATCTTGATTTTACAGAACTGTTTACTCTGTCCTGAAATGACTTTAACAATCATTGCCGAATCTGCACCTCTAGAAATAAATATCGATGGCGTGGTTCGAGTTGGCAAAACTCGCGTAACTTTAGAGACTGTGGTTACAGTTTTTAAGCAAGGAGCAACCGCAGAAGAAATTGTTTATCGCTACCCATCTCTAAAATTAGCAGATGTTTATAGCACGATCGCATATTATCTCAATCATCAACAGGAAGTCGAAAGCTATTTACAACAAAGACAGCAAGAAGCTGAAAAAATCAAACAACTCAATCAAGCAAAATTCTCTCCCCAAGCGTTGCGCGATCGCCTGCTTTCTCGTCGAGAATAACAAATAACAAACAACAAACAACAAACAACAAACAACAAACAACAAACAACATGTCCCGGACTAAAGCTTTACAATTTTACATTCTCACTCGCTTGTTGCTCGCTCCCTTAATGTTGCTAACGATTGTGACGCTCGTTTTTCTTCTCTTGCGAGCAACCCCCGGAGATCCTGCCGATGCGATCTTGGGCAATCGCGCCCCAGAAGCCGCCAAAGAAGCCCTCAGAGAGCGCCTCGGCCTTGCCGATCCCCTCTGGTTGCAATATTTTAAGTATTTGGGGCAGCTCCTGCGCTTCGACCTCGGAGAATCCCTCTCCAGTCAGGGGCTACCGGTTTGGGATGTCATCCAGCAACATTTCCCCGCTACCGTTGAATTGACCTTTTTTGGCATGGCGATCGCGGTCTTATTGGGCGTTACAGTAGGAATGCTGGCGGCTTCTCGTCCGGGTACTGCCATGGATGCGGGAGGGCGCTTATTTGGCATTATTACCTACTCCCTACCCCTGTTTTGGATGGGGATGGTCTTTCAACTCATTTTCTCGGTACAATTGGGCTGGTTTCCCCTCGGAACGCGCTATCCCATCAACATACTTCCCCCGGAATCCATTACCGGACTCTACACCCTTGACAGTCTCCTCGCTGGCAACCTCGGGCAATTCTTCACCGCTCTTTATTATCTCGTCTTGCCCTGTTCTTCCTTGGGTTTGCTCCTGAGCGGTATTTTTGAACGCATCGTGCGAGTCAACCTCAAACATACCTTAAAAGCCGATTATATCGAAGCTGCCCGCGCCCGAGGCATTCCCGAAAGACGCATTTTATTTGCCCATGCTTTGAAAAACGCCCTCATTCCCGTAATTACCGTCCTCGGTTTAACCATTGCTGCGTTATTGGGAGGTGCCGTCTTAACGGAAGTCACCTTCTCTTGGCCGGGATTGGGCAATCGACTGTACGAAGCAATTACCTTGCGAGATTATCCCACCGTACAGGGAATTATGGTCTTTTTTGGGGTTATCGTCGTCATGGCCAGCATTGCGATCGATATCATCAATGCCTACATCGATCCGCGCATTCGCTATTAGCCCCATGTTCGAGGTTGAGGGCCAAATTTTTCGCGAGTTCTGTTAATTTTTCTCTCAAATCCAATACATTAACAGAGAAATATGTCAATCTAAAGGTATCAGAATTTCGTCTCGAGAATGTCCGTATCCCATCCTTCAGAAGCTCATCCAGACGAAATGCCCCCCGTTTGAATTGTTGGAGGAGATCATGCCTGTTCAAGAAATGAATCAAGAAGTCCTAGACAATGCGATCGCCGATTTTACAATTGACGATAAAAAATTTCAGAAAATCTTAGTCGCGATCGATCGCGAATCGACCCCCCCGGAAGTTCTAGAAAAAGCGGTTTCTCTGGCCAAACAGTTTAGCGGTCATTTGATGCTATTCCACTGCATTAGCGAGCCCTTTTCCAACAGTTCTAACGTTCTGGCGGCGGGCAGTATGGGGATTTACGGCGGCAGCTACTCCGTCGAAATGCTCGAACAGTCGCAAAAATTGGCACAACAAGAAAAGGATGCCGTTTTAGCATGGTTGCAATCTTGGTGTCAAAAACTGACGGATTTGGGAGTCGCCACGGAATTCGATTACAAACAAGGCGATGCGGGTCAAGCGATCTGTGCCTTGGCGAAGAGTTGGGATGCCGATACCATCGTGATCGGTCGTCGCGGGCGATCGGGACTGTCGGAAATGCTCCTCGGCAGCGTGAGCAATTATGTCTTGCACCATGCCCCCTGTACGGTTATGGTAGTGCAATAAATGCACTCGCCGATCGTGAAACATGAGGAATTGGGGACGCTTTTTTGGCTTGGGAATTTTGCTAAATTTCGCTTTATTGTACCTGTTGGGAAACTTCTCGTTTTTTGCGCATTCTGCGTCCCTTCCACCGCTGCGATCGCATCCCTTGCCCCCGCAATTACAACAATGGCACAATCCTAACGGAGATTATTTCGATCGCATCGAACCCACCCCGTTAGGATATTTAGTTTGGTCGGACTTTCCCGTTAAAGTTTATCTCGAACCCGAGGACGATACCGAGAACCCTAAATGGACAAACGCGATCCGAGAAGCGATCGCGGCATGGAATGTTTATCTCCCCTTACAAGAAGTGAGTGAGAAAGAAAATGCCGATATTATCTGGGTGCGATCGCGACCTCCCATGCGAGCGCGGATCGACCGAGAAAATCGACAATTGATTATTCCTCGCGCCCGGACTGCCGAAGCCAAGTATGATTTTTACTTGCGATCGACGGATCCCCCCCTTCTGGCCCATCGCTTCCAGATTTTTTTAGGTTCTCATCAAAGCGAGAGACACACTTTAGGGACAGCAAGGCACGAGTTGGGCCACGCCCTCGGCATTTGGGGTCACAGTCCCTTAAAAACCGATGCCCTCTACGAAGCACAAACCGGCAATCCGCCGCCCATTTCTCCGCGAGATATCAATACTTTAAAAAAGATTTACCAACAACCCACACAGTTAGGCTGGAGTCTTGAAACCGTTCCTTTCTCTTCTCGCTTTTTTAACCCATCTCATCCTTAACTTTGCAACTCTTTTAATTTCTTTTCATAAGTGTTGATTTTACTATTGAGTTCGCGAATGCGCCGAGAAAGCGATCGCGTAATATTCACGGCAATTTCTGGCGTTTCTTCGATCGCGTCGATCAATTGCAATTGATTGAGAGTCAGACAGTCGCAGGTTTCGATGGTCGTGACGGAAGCCGATCTCGGTTCCGCGTCAAAGAGGGACATCTCCCCAAAAAACGTCCCCTGTTCCAATTTGGCCAAGTCGCGATCGCCTAAATGCACCCGCACCCGTCCCGAAACCACGATATACAGCGATCGCCCTTCTTCCCCTTGTTCAAAAATCGTATGATTGGAGGGAAAGGACAGTTCGTCCATCGCCGAAGCCAATTTTACTAAAAATTCATCTCGCAATTCCTGAAAGATCGAGACGCGCCGAATAAATAACAAGCGTTCAAAACTACTTAACATTACTATTTAACGGGAATTGCGAAGGGGGAGGGAGACAAATTTTATACGAGGAAAGGGATAGAGCCATTTTCATGTTAGCAGAGGTTGGGCGATCGCACGGTTTCGCTACTCTAAAGGCGATCTCGCTCAAAGTCAAATGCTCGTTTTAGGGTACACTTGTTTTAAAATAAGTTGAGAGTTGGCAACCAGAGGAGAAACAATGACACTGACCGTAGCAAAATCTCCAGAACGCGATCGCTGTCTGACTTTCTATGGGATTGACTGGCCGCAGTTCCAAAGCATTGAAGCAGCTTTTCAGGATGTAGCGGGTATTCGCTTTATTTACCTCGACGGAATTTTGGATATTATGACCCTTAGCCCCGAACACGAAGAGTATAAAAAAACGCTAGGAATGTTATTGGAAACCTACCTCCGAGAAAGCGGAATTCGTTTTTACGGTCAAGGGAGTTTAACGCTTGGGGGAGAGGAACAAAAGGCAAGGAAAGAACCCGATGAGTCTTACAGTATTGGGACAAAGAAAGATACTCCCGATCTGGCGATCGAAGTCATTTTTACAAGTGGAGGGGTGGATAAGCTCAAACTTTATCAGCGTCTTGGGGTGCGAGAGGTTTGGTTTTGGGAAGATGGCCTTTTAAGTATTTACATTTTGCGAGAAGAATACGAACGTGTTCGACAAAGTGAATTATTACCCGATCTCGATATCGAACTATTGCAAAGTTATATTGCTTATCACGACCAATATGATGCGGTGAGGGAATTTACCCGAGCCTTGCGCGATCGCTAAAGGGTTAAGATTATCAAGATTCTCAGATAGTATTGCGATCGTTCGAGCCAGCGATCGCATAATTTTATTTAGAGTGGAGGCAAAATTTCCCGAATTTCAATTCTTGATTCTGGGAACTGCAATGGCGACACTGCATCATTTTCTGATAGAATACTTTTGCTTGCGTATCCTTCCGATGTCGGTTCTCGAAACAAATGAAGCTGTCGATTGACAACATCTAAAACCCAATAATCTCTAATACCGGAATTGGCATACTCTCGAGCCTTTAAACCGCAATCTCGTCTTAAAGTCGTATCGGCAATTTCCACGATCGCATAAATTTGAGAGACGAGAGGATGACGATCGATATAGTCTCTGGGATCGGGTTGAACGATCGCAATATCGGGTTCAGGTTCTGAATAAGGATTTAACGCAATTGGCAATTGAATTCGCAATAAAACGCGATCGCTTAGTCCATTTCGTAACTGTCTTTCCGTGCGGGTAATAGCAGTAGCATGGGGAGTTTTTTGAGGACTCATCTTGCAAATAATTTGTCCGGCAATTAATTCGACTCTTTCGTCTGGCTGTAAGATCCCCACATCAGCCATACGATGATATTCTTCCACCGTCCAGAGACGTAGAGCAGGTTCTAAAGGAGATTTATTTGGGGATGCGATCGCTTGCATAGTTGAAGAACAATTCTTTTCGAGATTCGCAATATTATCAAAAAAGAGTAGGAAATTCCCGCCCTAACCATTATACTCGCTTTGTCTTCATTCGGGCAAGCGATCGCAAATCGTCCGAGAAAATCCCTTGACTATCGTACTCTCTATGAACTATTCTAGAGTCACACATAAGAGTTTGTTACATTTCAAAATTGAATGGGCATATTTTAGGAGGGAGCATGAGAATCAAGGAATTTGAATATTGCGATCGCCCAGAACATTTAAAAACGCTGAGAAAATTTTTGTATTTTTGCGAGAAAATTAAGAACAAAATATAATTAATTCCTGTAAAAAAGGCGGGCATTGCCCACCTTAAAGATTATACTTGTTTTGCTTTCATTCGCGCGAGCGATCGCAGAATTTCACCAATCCAGAGAACAACAGATGTTCCGCAGATAATGATTAGCCAATCTGATAGTGAAAGAGGAACGGTGCGGAAGAAATTACCGCCAAATTGTACCATTAAGATTTGTCCGAAAAAGACGATCGCTGAAATTGCCAAGAATCCTTTATTTTCGCCCAAGTTGGCAAATGCTGACTCATTCAATCCGAAACATTTTGCATTGAATAAGTTCCAGAATTGCAGCATGACAAAAGTGGTAAAGAACAAAGAGAGTTCGTAAGGCGTAACGATGCCATCTCGTTGCACGTACAGCAAGAAACCGACTAAGAAAGCAAGGAAAATTGGCGCAACAGAGAAGATATTCACTGCCATTGACTTCGAGATAATGAACGCTTCCGAATTGCGCGGAGGGTCTTCCATTACTTTCTCATTAGGGGGTTCTGTTGCCAATGCTAAGGCAGCAAAGGTATCCATAATTAAGTTTACCCAAAGTAGTTGGATCACGGTTAAAGGCAGATTAATGCCGATAAACGGTCCCAGTAAAGCAATGCCACACGCAGCAACATTAATGGTGAGTTGAAAGAGGATAAACTTCTGGATATTTTGGTAAAGAGAACGTCCCCAAACGATAGCATTTTCGATGCTATTGAAGGAATGATCCAGAATCAAAATATCACTGACTTCTTTGGCGATAGAAGTACTATTCTGTCCCATTGCTAACCCGACTTGTGCTTGATTGAGGGCGGGTGCATCGTTAGTCCCATCTCCAGTGACGGCGACGACTTCGCCACTTTCTTGTAATAGTTTCACCAAGCGTTGTTTGTCGCTAGGACGGGCGCGAGAGAGAACTTTTACCTGTTGAACTGCTTGTTTTGCTGCTTCGTCATCCAATTGCGCCAATTCTTGTCCCGTGAGATAGCATTCCTCGCCATCGGTTTCTTCAATTAAGCCAATTTTACGGGCAATTTCTTTAGCAGTGAGAGGATTATCTCCCGTGACGATTTTAACTTGAATGCGAGCATTTTTGCAGGCTTCAATCGCTGCGAGAACGTCGTCACGAATGGGATCGGTAATAGCAACAAATCCCAACCAAATTAGGTTTTGCGTTAGTGCCTCGATGTCTGCGACGGGTTCGACATTTTCGCGATAGGCAAATCCCAAAACTCGCATTCCTGCTTCTTCATAACTTGCCAGTTGTTCCTCAATAAATGGTTTGCTGGGAATGGGTGTTACCCCTGCATTTGTCAGCATTTTATCGCAGCGATCGAGGAGAATTTCCGGCGCACCTTTGACGTGGAGAATATTAGCGAAAGTGAGAGAAGATGTACC
>JBFRWJ010000606.1:0-15390 GCA_051439525.1 Spirulina sp.
TGCGAATATCACCTTCAAAATCATATATCAATGCAATGTGAGGAGAGTCAAAAGCAAGTCCCGATCTCAACTTTAGAGAATTCCCAAGACTCCAGTCTAGGTTAACTGTTAAAATTGAACCTAGAATTAGCAAAATGAAACGTTGGAATTTTATACGAGTTAATACTTTGATGAATACATTTCGATAATTTTTCCAACCATTTATTTTTTTTCGGAAAGCTAAGCAGAATAATATTGCAAAAATAGGTAATTTAATACCACTTTTGCTAATCTGTTTGGACGATTCTTCCAACCACTGACTCTCTTCTGGAGAGTTAAGCGGAGCAACATAGCGAAAACAATTGTTCCATTGTTCTCTCATCTCTTCCATCTTATCTTGTTTGTCCTCCAGTAGCTCTGCTAAAATACAATAAGCTGGCGCACGTTTTAGTTCTTTTGTTTCATTCAAGTCAATCGCCTGTCTGAGATATTTTTCAGCCTCTTCATCATTCTCCTGTTTGAGATACGACCATCCTAGGTTTTTGAGCATTGCATATTCTACTTCCTCATCCTCTACATTTTTCCAGCGATCTGAGAGTAGAATAATAGCATCATTCGGGGTTTTATTCTGAATTTTCCCTAGTAAATACAGACGTGCTAATCGACTGTACCCTGTATGTAGACCTAGATCTACTGCTTTTTGATAAGCATCTGCTGCTTTTTGATAATCATTGGAATTATTTTGAATATCTCCGATCCTTTCCTGCATTAAACCTTGATAAAGATATGCTTCTGAGTTGCGAGAATTATTTCGCACTATCTCAGTCAATTTTTCTAAAGAGTGATGCAACCGCTCTAAACGTCTTTGTTGTTTTAATTCCCTCAATTGTAAATTATTCTGTATCTCCCAATTTTCTTCAATCAAAGCTTGATTATATTCTTGTTTTACTACTTTAAACAAAACAGAATAATATTCATTATTTGTTTTCCTTAATTGAATACCAGAAATTGTAATAGTGGCAAAACTTAAAATCGAAATAAACATGAGTCCTAGCGTTCCAAATCTAATTTTTCTCTTAGCTCTTTCCTGTGCTTGGCTAAGAATAACATTAGCTTCTGCCAGAATGCGAGTTTCTTGTTCTTGTATTTTCAAAGATCTTTGCAACTCTTTTTTTTCTAATTCTTTTTTTTGAGAATCTAAAGTTTTTTCTAACTCTTTTCTATCTAATTGCTGACTTTTGTGAATAAAATTTTCATCTTCTAAACTTAGTTTTTTGTTGTATTTCCACTGTAATACCTCTTTTAACTTGTTGCCACGCAATAATCGTGATTCATCTTGACAATCAGAATCTAACCATGCCTTAATGTCTTCAAAATAAGGTCTTATATTGTCCAACTCTTTTTCAATCCACTCCAAATCAAAAACTCTTTCATAGATACGATTATAAACAACAAGATAGCTATCTTTTTTCGCAATAAGACCAGATATTTGTAGCTCTTTTTGCTCTAGACTATGCTCATTTAAAACAGAGCCATTTTGTAATATCTTTTGATATAGTCCTAGTCTTTGTGCTGCCGATTGCTCATTATTTAAAATGCGAGACTGTATTGTTTTTAAATGTTCGGGATTATCTTTTAATTCCCAGTTATCCAAGATATTCGATCGCACCAAACGATCCAAAAAATTAGCTTCTGTCCCATGAGGAATAGAATCGGGAGAAGATGCAACAAAATCGAGCAATTTTTGGGTTAAAAAGGGCTGTCCTCCCGTCCAGAAAAATATCTCCTTTAAAACAATTTCAGAATTACACTTTCTTGATGATAAACTATCAGCAAGATGTTGAGATTTCTCGAAATCCAACCCCGAAAGCTCGATCGCTTTGCCAAGATTGAAAGGAGTTCGTTGCCAATCCGCAATTAAATCCGACGGTGTAGCAACCCCTAGCAAAGCAAAAGTAAGACGTTTATACTCCGGTTTGTCAATACGCAAATTATAACAGGCACGGATGAAAGCAAAGAAATCATCCGTCGGAAAACTCAATGATTTTGTCGTATCAATTTCATCAATAAAAATCGTAATATTTCCCGAAACGCGAACCAAAAGAATGTCTTCAATAAAACGATTCAATCGTTGCACGTAGCTTAAAGACTCATGTTCCTTCCACCAAGCACGACGATTAAAGGTTTTATCTAACTCTAATTCCTTAGTCAACTCATAAAATAAGGCTCTATACCATGCAGATTGAGTCAGATCGTCGCTACCAATTAACGTTAAATCGATCGCGGCGCATTTTATCCCCTCTTCCTGCAATCGTTTCATAGTACGAACCCGCAAACTCGACTTTCCCATCTGTCGTGCAGTCAAAACATAACAAAACTCTCCTGCTTTTAAATGATTATAAAAATCGCTATCTGCTTGACGAACAACATAAGTTGGATGGTTAGCATCTAAACTTCCTCCAACTTGATAGCGATAGGGTAAAGGTGAAGCGGTACTCATAGGTTTCATTTTCTGCGGTTCAAGACAATTTTTCTTGGGATTTCAGATAACTCTGAAAATCAAGCAATTTTTCAGAGGCGATCCTTAAAATAGAGATCGTATAACTGACAGCGAGACTTTATATCGTTGCCTTTAACTTTAATCAATCCCAGACCTTGTAATTTAAACACCAAAATTGAATCGAGTTTGACAATCTCAGTGGTTTCAACAACCTTCTTCATAGCTTTCCCTAACTCCGGATATTTTTGTAAAATTGATAAATATTTTCGTAAATAATTGCTGTAAATCCCTGACTCGGTATGAGCAGTTTTGAGAATATCGGCAACAGTACATTTTTGTTCCTTGAGACTCTTAAATGTTCGTTGTATTAACCGAGGATTTCCCCCGATTGCGCCCAACAATTCCTTAATTTCCGTTATCTCCAAACTGAGATCTTGGCGTTTTGCAAGAGTTTGGACCTGCTCTAAAGTAAATTCGGGTAACTCCATCATCATGCCCACATTGAACGGCGAACAATTAATATCTAGCAAGCTATAATCTTCAGTAGAATAAGACAAAATCATCCTCAAATTGTTCCAAATTTCTCGACTGGTTGATTTTTCGTGCCATGCGCGTAACATCCTAAAAAAATCTTGGGTAATTTGCTCGTGAATTTCCTGCGTATCAAACAAGCGATCCACATTATCTAAAAATAAAGCCAGAGGTTCGGGAAATTCACCGAGAATGTATTCCTCAAAGAACATCGTACAATTATAAGTATTTCCAATTCCTTCCTCCCAATACTCATCGATCTTATTGGGGATTTGCAGTTCTCGGCAGACTCCCCCACAAAACCAGTATAAAAACTCTTTCATTCCTCGTAAATTACCATTATCCGCTAGAAAAAAGTCCAAATTCACAGAACGATACTTTTCGGGATTCATGCGATCTTGTAGATGAGTCATGAGCAAAGATAACCAATCCAATCAAAATGGGGCAAAATGCCCCATTTTCTTCACATTTCAACCTGCCAACGATAGCAGCGATCGCATTTTCAGCGCGATCGATATGAACTTATAATTATGTCGTCTTTGATAGTGTCAGCGATCGCCTGCGAATCTTTCAATTAAGGGGAAATCGCTCTACTATAGATTTACATTTTTGAGATGCACCCTCCTCAATAAGCTTGTAAGGTGGGCATTGCCCACCTTACTCTTAAGCGACGCATTCTCCTAATTGTTGCAGGATTTTTTCATGTTCTAGATCCTGACCGATGAAGACTAATTGCGTTTTCTTTTCCCGATCGCCCCATTCGTCATCCTCGATGGAAAAACGCTTGCCACTGAGATGAAAGATATGGCGATCGGAACTTTCATCAAACCATAAAATCCCTTTGGCACGGAAAATATTAGGCGTTAAATTGTAATCTAAAAACTGCTGAAACTTTCGCACGGACATTGGTTTGTCGCTTTGGAAAGAAACGGACGTAAAACCATCATTTTCTAAGTGATGGGAATGGTCGTGATGGTCGTGGGAATGGTCGTGATGGTCGTGAGAATGGTCGTGATGATGGTGTTCATGATGGTTATGAGGGTCGTGAGAATGGTCGTGATGATGATGGTCATGTTCATCATGAGAATGGTCGTGATGCTCTGATTCTGCTTCATCAAAATACTTATCCGACTCAAATAAACCAACACTCAAAACTAAAGGAAGGGAGATTTCAGACTTAGTAGTGCGAAGAATTCGCGCATCTTGTTTAATCTCGCGGATTCTTACCTCTAAGGAATCTACATCTCCCTCATTCACCAAATCGACTTTGTTGAGTAAAATGACATCGCCGTAAGCAATTTGACTGTAAGCGGCCTCGCTATTAAACAAATCTAAACTGTAATTAGAACAGTCCACCATGGTGACAATAGAATCGAGACGAGTCATATCTCGTAATTCTGTCCCTAAAAAAGTCAGCGCGACGGGAAGCGGATCCGCCAAACCCGTTGTTTCTACCACTAAATAATCAATCTTGTCATCTCGTTCGAGAATTCGATAAACGGCATTGACTAAATCTTCATTAATCGTGCAGCAAATACAACCATTATTTAACTCAATCGTGTCATCGCCAGAGGTGACGATCAGTTCGTTATCAATGCCAATTTCCCCGAACTCATTGACGAGAACGGCAGTTTTTAATCCTTCTTGATTGCTTAAAATATGGTTGAGGAGGGTCGTTTTCCCGCTCCCGAGAAAACCTGTAATAATGGTAACGGGTAAGCCTTGTTTCGGGGCTTCCATTCCGAGAGCGTTACTCGCTTGAGGATCGACTGTTTGCATGGTTTCTCTAGGCGCGATCGCAGCGATCGCTAAAAAATTGTAAAAATAGTCAGCATATACCATTATTGCGTAGACTGATAAAGTGGGACGCTCCTTAAGGAAGATTCCGCGATCGCACACCCCCATCCAACTATGACTCTAACTCTTTACAATACCCAAACCCGTCGCAAAGAAGCCTTTGTTCCCCTCGTCGGCAATGACGTAAAAATGTATTGCTGTGGCGTGACGGTGTACGATTTGTGTCATTTGGGTCACGCGCGATCGTATATTGCTTGGGATACGGTGCGCCGTTATTTGCTCTGGCGCGGGTATAACGTTCGCTACGTGCAGAATTTCACCGATATCGATGATAAAATCCTGCGACGTGCCAACGAATGCGGGACGACGATGCAGAAGATTAGCGATCGCTACATCCAAGAGTATTTTGCCGATATTCGCCCCTTAAACGTGCTGGATGCGGACGAATATCCCCGCGTCACGGGACATATTCCGCAAATTCACCAACTCATTCAAGATTTGATCGACAAGGATTATGCTTACCCTGTCGATGGAGATGTTTACTATCAAGTGGGACGACTTCCCGACTATGGCAAGCTCTCCGGACGTAAGTTAGAAGACATGCAGGCAGGTGCAAGCGGTCGCTTAGATGAGGAAGAAACAAAAAAGAAACATCCCTTTGATTTTGCCCTCTGGAAAGCGGCAAAACCGGGAGAACCCGCTTGGGATTCCCCTTGGGGAAAAGGTCGTCCCGGCTGGCATATCGAATGTTCGGCGATGGTACGAACAATTTTAGGAGATACCATCGATATTCATGGTGGGGGCGGGGATTTAGTTTTTCCTCATCACGAAAATGAGATCGCCCAGTCGGAAGCCGCGACGGGTCAACCTTTGGCACGGTATTGGCTGCACAATGGCATGGTGAAAATTGGCGGCGATAAAATGTCGAAATCCCTGTCTAATTTTATTACCATTCGCGACTTTTTAGAGCATCCTTACGACCCGATGGTGTTGCGTTTGTTTGTCCTTTTGGCCCATTATCGCAAGCCGTTAGATTTTACCGAAGACGCGATCGCCTCTGCTGAACATGGCTGGTTGACGCTACAAGAAGGATTGCGTTTTGGCGATCGCTACGGGGCAAAATTAGGCTGGCAACTCTCTGAAATGGAAACCCCAACAAATTCATATAAACAGCGCTTTCAAGAGGTCATGGATGATGATATTAGCACTCCCGAAGGATTGGCTGTTATTTTTGAATTGGCGAAGGAGTTGCGCAAAGAAAGTCATTTGCTGACCCATGAAGGGAAAACGAAAATCTCTTCAGAAGCGTTAGAAATTCAGTGGAAAACTTTAGTCGAATTGGCAGGAGTTTTAGGACTGGAAACCCAACCCGAGGAAGCAAGTACCGATGCGATCGACGAGACAGAAATTGAAGCACTCATCCTACAACGTGCCGCAGCAAGGAAAGCTAAAAAATTTGCCGAAAGCGATCGCATTCGCGATGAATTGAAAGCCAAAGGAATTATCCTCGTGGATAAACCCGAGGGGACGACATGGCATCGCGGCCAAAACAAGTACAAATAAATAGTCTCGAATGTACTAATTATCAATAGAGGGTTTAAAATGCGATCGCAGGTTTAAGAAAAACTATGCCAACTTTGATTTTAACTCCACGCTTTACCGAAGATTCTCAAGCCCTGTGGAGAGCAGCGATCGCATTGGGGTGGAATGTAGAAAGACTGAACAATTGGCGAGTGAGCGATCGCTTTCTTTCTCTTTCCGAACCGGTTCTCTATCTCGAAGCCTTAATGGCAAAAAGCATCGCCGGACAGTTTAACATAAAATTGCACGAAGTTTCTCCCCATTGGTTGCCGCAACTTCCTGAAGAATATCGCCAGCGTTGGGTTAATTTAACCACGTTAGCTGAAGCGAGAACCCTTACAGAACCTACTTTTATTAAACCACCTAATGATAAAAGTTTTCCGGCTCGGGTTTATTCTAGCACGGAGTTCCCCGCCGATTTTCCCGAGGAAACCCCCGTTCTCGTTGCCGAAATCGTTCATTGGGAAACAGAATTTCGCTGTTTTATTTTAGAACGAGAATTAAAAACTTTTTCGGTTTATCTTCGGGATGGAAAATTGCAGCGAGACACGGGTTTTCAACATGGCGATCGCGAGGAAATCGAACTCAAACAATTTGTCACGAAATTGCTTTCGGATTCTCGCGTAGACTTGCCCCGATCTGCCTGTTTGGATGTGGGAATCATTCGCGATCGCGGTTGGGCTGTCGTCGAACAAAATGCGGTTTGGGGAGCGGGAATTTATGGCTGCGATCCGGTGGAAGTGTTGCAGGTTCTCAAACCCCATTAATACTTTTAATTTTCTGATGAAATTCTATCGATTTTCTTCTTTTTTCGTCCTAATAAAATATAATAAAAAATAGCAAACCCTATCCACTCGATGATTAATCCAATTGGGGGATTGCTAGAATCAGAAAGAAAAATTGCTGGAGTCACGAAAGCCGAATCTTTTGTGTTAAAAAGTGCAACAATAATAAAATTATTGGCCGCGTGTTGTCCTAAAGCTAACTCTAACCCGTTATCTCGAACAGCCAAGAGTCCCAAAAACCAGCCACTAGGTAAATAAGTTAAAGAGAAAAAAACTGGATATTTTAACATTTCGGGATAGAGAAGATGAGGAAGAGCAAAAATAATCCCAGTGATGAGAACTAAAAAAGTTTTGTTCGTCACTAATAATGCCAAGCCCTGTAATAAATATCCTCGGCAAAATAACTCTTCTACACCAGTTTGCACAACAACGATAAAAAAAACTGGAATTATAAATATTAACCACGATATGGGATGAAAATGAATCTCAAAGCTCCCGGGATCGAGAAAATAAGTTAGGAAATTAATGCTGCCTAAGAGAACGAACCAAAGCCCAAAACCCTGCCAAAAACGCCACCAACGAATCGAGCGATCGCCTCGAATGAGCGTGAGAAAATTTCTCCGATGAATGACGCAAACGACAAATAACAAACCGAGGAAGAAAAAGACAAAGTGAATATCCCGAACAATATAGGCGATTCCGAGAGGGAACGGGCTCAAAATGTCTTGTTCTGTCATTGAACCTGATGCTATTTTCGCGAGAGAAATCCCCTGAACGCTGGCGAGAATCACTATAGCAATTCCATAAAAAATTTCGCCAATAATCGACCATGAGAATAGCGCGAGAAAGATACCAAGAACATATCTCCACCATTGATTTTTTCCTTGTCGGGCAGCATCGAGAAAACTATTCATCTCATTGAATCATTAGAAAAACAAAAACCCACCCCTAACCCCTCCCAAGAGGGGAACTCAAGAGGGGAGACCAAGAGTGGAGCAAATAACAAATAACAAATAACAAATAACCAAAAACTATTCATTGAGATCGTTTTCAACGACTAATTCCATGCGATCGCCGCGAAACCTCGTGACTCCATATTCGATCGCCTTCCCTTCTCGGTCTACATTAATGGATTCAACGAGCAGAATGGGTTGATTGAGAGGAACTTGTAATAATCGCGCGTCATCGGGTTTAATCGAACGAGAAGAGACGCGGGTGGATTGTCGCAAATGATCGCAATTGTAGACCTCTCGCAACAGTTTGGAGATGGATTTTCTCCCCTCCATTTGTTGCACGATATCGGGAAAGTGTTGCAAGGGAAAATAACTGGTAGAAATACTAATCGGTTGTTCGTCTGCGAACCCCAATCGTTCGATTAAAGCCACGCGATCGCCAAAATCGAGCCCTAATTCTGTAGCAATGGTTTCATCTGCCGGAACTTCCAAACAACGCAAGGTTTTAATATCGGGAACTTGACCTTGCGCTTTTAAGGCTTCATTATAGCGCACTCGCTTACCGATGGGATAGCGAATGGGAACGGAAGCAACAAAAGTACCGCGTCCGCGATCCACTCTGATTAAGCCTTCATCTTTTAAAAGAGATATAGCTCGTCTTAAAGTATGGCGATTGACTCCAAATCGTTCTGATAGCTGTATTTCCGGAGGTAATCGCTCTCCGATACTATAGACGCGATCTTGAATATTTTTGCGCAGTTCGTCGGCAATTTTCGTATAAACGGGACTGGACATAAAACTATCTAACAACTGGAGACTCCCTCGCAAACCTTAGCAGGCGATCGCGAAAAGTGGCAACTCCCTTAAGCAGTAACATCGCCAAATTGACGATCGCCAACAATCGGCAATATCTTATTGTCTGCGCAATTTTTTGGCGCGATCGCCTTCTTAAAGTAATCGCGATCGGCAACTTGTCAATTTTTATTTTCTGAGATACTATAGACTTTTAATTGTGTAGACATATATACACTTACTAAGAGCTGTTTAAATTTAAGTTAAATTTCGGTTAACGATCTTGCTTGAGGAATGTGATGGAGTCAAAAACAGAACGACAGAATTGGATGGCCACCCTAGCCAAAACCTCCCCAGAATGCCTCGAAGAACGGGTAAAAACCTTGGGAGACTTACCGGAATATCGTTTCCTGCGATCGCCAGAAATTGGCTTAACTATGGTGCGAGGACGTGCGGGGGGCACCGGACAAATATTTAACTTAGGAGAGATGACAATTGTCCGTTGCGTGGCAATTGTAGAGGAGAAAACGGGGTTCGGGTATGTTGCGGGGCGATCGCGCCGTCATGCGGAACTTGCAGCAGTTTGCGACGCTCTCCTGCAACATCCTGACTGGCGCGATCGGGTGCAAAAATTGGTCATCGAACCCTTACAAAAGGAACGAGAACGGCAAAAAGAAACGCAACAGCGCCAAACCGAATCCACAAAAGTGAATTTCTTTACGCTGTTACGGGGGGAATAAATCGCGATCGCTCGTTTCTCATTCAGAATGGGGAGGAAAAGCATGGAGAGTCAAGAATTAGTTCCCAACGAAATATTTACAATTTCCGATTTTTTGTCACCTCAAGAATGCCAAGAGTATATTGCCCTGAGTGAAACAATTGGCTATAGCGAAGCACCCATAAACACGAGGAATGGTGCGGAGGTGAGATCGGACATTCGGACTAATTCTCGTGCCATGTTAGACGATCTAGAAAGAGCGGAAAGTCTTTGGCAGCGTCTCGCAGTTTTTGTGCCTGCTCAAATCGAGGGATGTTCTGCTATTGGTTTAAATGAAAGACTGCGTTTTTATCGCTACGATCCGGGTCAAAAGTTTGCTTGGCATTATGATGGTGTTTATTGGCGTAAAAATGGTGATTTCAGTATCATTACGTTTATGGTTTATCTCAATGATAACTTTACAGGGGGCGAAACGCAATTCGATCTTCGCTATCCTTATTTCGATCTTTCCGTGACCCCGAAAATGGGAATGAGCTTGTGCTTTATTCATCATTTAAGGCATCAAGGTGCTGCCGTCATCACAGATCGTAAATATGTTTTGCGTTCGGATATAATGTATTCTCGTCATCTCTCATGATTACTCAACTTCCCGGTTTTCAAGATCCCGTTCGCGACGCACAAAAAACGTTCCGGTCGCTCTTAGATTCTCTGGCGCAACCCGGAAAAATCAATCCCATTTTAGCGCAATTCACGCCCCCCAAAAAGCTAACACCTGCTTGTGGGGCAGCTTGTTTAACTTTATTCGATCTAGAAACACAAATTTGGCTGAGTCCCAGTTGCGATCGCCCTCTCAAAGATTGGCTTTTATTTCATTCGGGCTGTCGCTTTACCGAAGATTTAAAAGATGCTAATTTTGCGATCGTGCAAAACCTTGAGGAATTGCCAAAATTCAGTGAATTGAATCGAGGAACGCCGGAAGAACCCGAAAATTCAACCTCTTTATTCATCCAAGTTCCGACGTTTAATGAAGGGCAATCCGTCCAATTAACCGGAGCGGGAATTTTAGGGGAACGCCATCTCAATTTTTTAACCCAATCCTTTTGGGAGGAATGGCAAAACCATCGAGATTATCCTTTAGGAATCGATATCTACTTTTTTACGGAAACTGAAGTCATGGGATTGCCTCGCAGCGCGATCGCGACTCTCAATTCTTAAGGAGTAAATTATGCAAATTCAAACAGAACGATTGCACTTATCTCCAATTCGGGAACAGGACGCTGAGGAACTCCATAACATTTGGATACAGCCCTCAGTTCGACAATATTTGTGGGACGATCTTATCATTCCAATTGATGAGACTCAAGCGATCGCGACGCGCAATCAAACTGCCTTATCCCAATCGTTATACGGGTTATGGGGAGCAAGGCAAATCGAGAAAAAATCGTTAATTGGATTTTGCGGTTACTGGCCATTTTTCGAGCCGCCCGAGATACAATTAATCTATGGTTTATCCGATCGGTATTGGGGTCGAGGATTGGGGACAGAAATGGCACGGGCAATGGTAAAATATGGTTTTGAGACATTGGGCTTTACCCGAGTTGTTGCCAGCACGGATACGCCCAATCAACGCTCGATCGCCGTCCTCGAAAGATTGGGAATGTTGCGCGAAAAGCAGCAAAACATTGACGGAAAGGAAACGATTTTTTACCGAATCGCAAAAGAACAATTCGAGAATTCTTAAATCCACTAACGTTCAGGACTAAAAATCATGCCTTATGTTGCGGTTAAAGGAGGAGAAAAAGCCATTCAAAATGCCGAACAATTGTTGCAGGCATGGCGAAGAGGCGATCGCGAGATTCCCGAATTAACGTTAGAACAAATTCAACAGCAACTCGCTCTCGCTGTCAATCGCGTGATGGCAGAAGGGAGTTTATACGATCCTGAATTAGCCGCCCTTGCGATCAAACAATCTTGGGGGGATTTAGTCGAGGCAATCTTTTTGTTACGAGCATATCGTACCACTTTACCCAGATTTTATTATAGCCAGCCTTTAGATACGAGTAAAATGTTTCTCAAGCGGCGAATTTCAGCAATTTTCAAAGATGTTCCCGGGGGGCAAAAATTAGGAGCGACTTTTGATTACGTTCATCGCTTATTAGACTTTAAATTAGCAGCAGAAGGAAACGCACCAGAAGCACCGGAAGAACCGCCTAAAATCCGGGAGAAAAATACACCTAGAGTTATCGATACATTAGGAAAAGAAGGACTGATACAAGAGGAAATCGAGAGCGATCGCGATCCTTTCGATCTAACTCGTCAACCTCTCCGTTTACCCGCGCAAAGAGACGCGAGATTGCAAAATTTGGCTCGTGCGGATGAGGGATTTCTCTTAAGTTTAGCCTATTCTACCCAACGCGGATATGGTAGCAATCATCCCTTTGCTGGCGAAATTCGCATGGGAGAAGTTGAGGTGATTATCCATCCCGAAGAATTGGGATTTGAAATTGCGATCGCGGAGATTACCATTAGCGAAGTACAAATGGTCAACCAATTTCAAGGGAGTAAAGACATTCCGCCTCAATTTACTCGCGGTTATGGGTTAACTTTTGGGTATAACGAACGCAAAGCGATGGCAATGGCAATCGTCGATCGCGCCTTGTGTGGTAAAGAATTAGGAGAAGAAATGAAAGCCCCCGCACAAGATGAAGAATTTGTGCTTTATCACTCCGATAATATCGAAGCACAAGGATTCGTTCAGCATCTCAAATTACCCCATTATATCGACTTTCAAGCAGAACTCAATCTCCTACGAAAAATGCGCGAGAATAGCGATCGCCAGTTATCGGTTAAAGAGATAATGATTCGTCCGGAAGTTCCTGCAGATTATCCAGATATTGCCAAAGTTCACTGTCTGGCATTTGGACAAGAAAATGAAGCAAAATTAGTCGATCGCATTCGTCAAGGCGATCGCTATATTCCCGAACTTTCTCTGGTTGCTGAAGTTGCCGGAAAAATTGTCGGTCATATTTTATTCAGCAAAATCGAGCTGGTGGGAAAGGAAACAAAATACGTGTTTGCACTTGCCCCCATGGCAGTTCTTCCAGAGTGGCAAAATCAAGGAATTGGCAGTCAATTAGTCCGAGAAGGTTTAGCCATTGCCGATCGCCTGAAAATTCCTTGTATTATTGTGTTGGGACATCGTTGGTTTTCTCCGCGTTTTGGTTTTGAACCCGCAGAAGATCGCGGCATTCAACCCCCTTTTCCCGTCCCCAAAGATGTCTTTATGGTTAAGCTTTTGAGTCATGGCGATGGAGAATATGCAGGCAAAATTTTCTATCCTCCTGAATTTGATGATGTATGATTTATTACAGGATTTTGACCGATGAACGTTTTATTTGTTTGTAGTGGCAATACCTGTCGGAGTCCCATGGCAGAAGTGTTATTTCGAGAACGAATGAAAGGGACGGGAATTGAAGTGCGATCGGCAGGCACAACTGCTTTTAATGGCGATCCAATGGCATCCCATGCCATGGCTATTTTACAAGAGAAAAGCATTGAATATTCCCATCAATCTCAACGGATTAATCCAGAGTTAATGAATTGGGCAGATTTGGTGCTAACCATGGAGCAAAGTCAAAAATATATGCTTCTAGCAACATTTCCTCAATTTGCCTCGAAAATCTTTATCTTAAAGGAATATATCAGAGAACGAGTCAAGTTGGATATTTTCGATCCCTATGGAGGCGATCGCAGGCAATATCAAAAATGTGCGGAAGAACTGGAACAATGTTTAAAGATCTTACAAGAATATTTCTATTTGATAGAAACACCGAGATTAAGGATTAGAAAACTGAGTTGGCGCGATCGCGATGCTTTAACTCATATTTTAGGCGATCCGGAAGTGATGCAGTTTTCGTTAGGAGGATCTCTCAGTAAAGACGAAATAGAAGTATTTTTACGCGATCGCGTTTTTGCGGGTTACGATCGCAAGGGATTTAGTTTTTATGGCGTTGTAGAGAAAACTCAACAAAACTTAATTGGCATTTGTGGTTTGCTCGCGCAAAAGATTGACGATCGCGAAGAGATTGAAATCGGCTATCGTTTTGCTCGCTCATATTGGGGGCGCGGTTTGGCAACGGAAGCGGCAACAGCCGTGCGAGATTATGGTTTGAAAACCTTTCACTTTACTCGTTTAATTGCTATTATCGAGCCTAAAAATATTCGCTCAATTCGCGTTGCAGAGAAAATTGGCATGACTTATGAAAAAGACAGTTTCTTTCATGACATCCCCGTACAAATTTATAGTTTAAGTATAACATAATTATGGACAATCGAACAAGTCAAAATTCATCAATTGAAGCAGGATTTAACTTTGCTTATCTCGACGAACAAACTAAGCGATCGATTCGACGTGCCTTGCTAAAAGCAGTGGCGATCCCCGGTCATCAAATCCCTTTTAGTTCTCGAGAAATGCCCATGTCTTACGGATGGGGAACCGGAGGAATTCAAGTCACGGCATCCGTTATCGGGGAAGAAGATACATTAAAAGTTATCGATCAAGGTGCCGATGATACCACCAATGCTGTAAATATTCGCCGCTTTTTTAAAAAAGTGTGCGGTATTAACACGACAGAACAAACAGAAGAAGCAACCATTATTCAAACCCGTCATCGCATTCCCGAAACCCCTTTACAAACCGGGCAAATTATGGTTTATCAAGTTCCCATTCCCGAACCCTTACGATTTATCGAACCCTCGGAAGTGGAAACCAAAAAAATGCACGCTTTAGAAGAATATGGTTCGATGTACGTGCGACTTTATGAAGATATTACGCAATACGGTCATATTGCCACCGCTTACGATTATCCGGTAATGGTCTGCGATCGCTATTTAATGAAACCCAGTCCCATTCCGCGTTTTGATAATCCTAAAATGCACATGAATTCAGCTTTACAATTATTTGGTGCGGGACGAGAAAAGCGGATTTATGCCGTACCTCCTCATACCAAAGTGAAGAGTTTAGATTTTGAGGATTATCCGTTTAGCGTCGAACAATGGGATAAATCTTGTGCTTTTTGCGGCTCTACCGACAGCTATTTAGATGAAGTCGTCACCGACGATCGCGGCGGACGCATCTGGATTTGTTCCGATACCGATTATTGTAATAAAAAGCAACAAGAAAGCAAACAAACAATTCGCAAGCTACAATAAGCACAAACTACCCCCCAACTCAAACATCATGATAAAATTCTACAACAGCCATATTTCTTCCAATACCCGTCGCGTCTGGGTTGCTCTCCTCGAGAAAAACCTAGAATTCGAGGAAGTTTTGCTCCAACTCAACCAAGGCGAACAATTTAAACCCGAATTTCTGGAAATCAATCCCTTTCATCACATTCCCGTTATTATTGATGAGGGCTTCAAAGTCTTTGAATCTCTAGCGATTCTTGACTATCTTGAAGCGAAATATCCCGAACCGCAATTAATGCCGACAGATGCGGAAAGTATTGCTAAAGTTCGCATGGTAGAATTAGTTACGTTAAACGAACTCATTCCCCCAACGTTCCCCTTAATGAAGAAAGCGTTAGAATTTGAAGTTCCTCCCGAACAATTGGAAAAATCGCAAAAGCAAGTTGCCACAGTTTTACAATTTTTTGAAGATCGACTCGACGAAAATCAACCCTATTTTCTCGGCGATCGCTTAACCTTTGCCGATATTGTTGCGGGAACCACCGTTCCCACTTTATATTATTT
>JBFRWJ010000607.1:0-10559 GCA_051439525.1 Spirulina sp.
GGCAATCTGACTCAACTGCAAAGGCTTTACCTCGACAACAACCAACTGGGAACCCTACCGGAATTCCTCGGCAATCTGACTCAACTGCAAACGCTTTACCTCGACAACAACCAACTGGGAACCCTACCGGAATTCCTCGGCAATCTGACTCAACTGCGATCGCTTTACCTCGACAACAACCCCTTAAACCCAGAACTCGCCGCAGCATACGAGAAAGGAACTGAAGAAGTCAAGAAATATCTGCGAGCCAAAGCTGAAGGGAAAATCGTCTTAAATGAAGCCAAACTTATCTTAGTTGGAGAAGGAGCAGTCGGTAAAAGCTGCTTATTAAGAGCATTGCGCGGCGATCCTTGGGTTGACGGACTTTCCACTACTCACGGCATCGAAATTAAACCCGTAAAAGTTACCAACCCGGACACCCAAACAGAAATTACCCTCAACGCTTGGGACTTTGGCGGTCAGAGAGTGTATCGCCCTACCCATCAACTCTTTTTCAGTCCCTCCGCCATTTATCTCGTTGTCTGGAAGCCCCGAGAAGGCCCGCAACAGGGCTTTGTCAAAGAATGGATCGCCCTTATCAAACGGCGAGCACCCGATGCTAAAATCCTCGTTATCGCCACCCACGGCGGCCCCAGCCAACGCCAACCGGATATCGATCGCCAAGAACTCATCGACTGCTTTGGCGAGGATACCGTTCTCGACTTCTTCTTTGTAGACAGCAAACCCGATCGCGCAACCCAATGCAAAGGCATCGACCAACTCAAACAAAAGATCGCCGCAGTCGCCGCTACTCTCCCCGGTATGGGGCGAACCATCCCCGCCAAATGGTATCGAGTTCTCCAAGCCTTGAAAGCCACCGACGCGCCCTATTTGCCCTATAACGATGTGCTGGCCATTTGCGCCGAACAAGGGGTAGAAGGCTTCTTAGCCGAACTGTGCCTGCGGGTTTATCACACCTTGGGGGAAATCGTCCACTATCACTACGATCGCCTCCTCAAAGATATCGTCATCCTCAAACCCGACTGGCTCGCCAAAGCCATCAGCTTCGTTCTCGACGACCCAGAAACCCGTAAGAATAACGGCTTAGTGGAACGCGATCGCCTGAGCGAAATCTGGGAAAATCCCCCCTACGAAGGCGAAACAGGCTACCCGCAAGACCTGCATCCCATTTTCCTGCGCTTGATGGAACGCTTCGATATTTCCTATCGAGTCGTCCTTGATGCCAAATCCCAAGAAGAAAGCACCACCAGTCTCATCGCCCAACTCGTCCCCGACAATCGCCCCGATCGCTTACCTTGGTCGCCAGAACCCGAAGCAGGAGAAAACCAACAAGTGCAAATCTGCCGCATTGTAGACGATCGCGGACAATTTGCCAACGCCGAAGGACTGTTCTATCAACTCATCGTCCGCCTTCACAAATATTCCCTCGGACGGGACGACTATAACCAAAGCGTTCACTGGCAACGGGGCTTAATTCTCGACGACGATTACAACGGTCGCGCCTTCCTCGAGCATATCGGTACGAACATCCGCATTACCGTCCGCGCTGCCTATCCCGAACGCTTCCTCTACGAACTGACCAAAGAAGTCAAATGGTTGGTGGAGAGTTTTTGGGAAGGACTCCGATGCGAAATTGTCGTTCCCTGTATCGACCCCTGCGGCAAAGATCGGATCGGTTTGGGACTGTTTGAGGTGCAAAAACTCATTCAAAGCAAACTCAAAGGCCGAACCGATTATCCCTGTAGCGTTTCCGGCTGCGACACTTGGCACGATATCGATGCTCTCATGCGAAACGCACCCACCCCCACCCCTCAACCCCTACAAAGCGAACAAATTCTCGGCAAACTCAAACAGATTCGCCAAGATATTCGCATCGTCGATCGCCGCAATCAAGTCCAATTCCAGAACCTCGATCGCGGTCAACAAGTCATCTTGAGCCAAGTCGATCGCCAATTTTCCTATCTGATGCAAGCATTCGTAGACGAAGCCAAAGACGGCCCGCGCTTGTTCAGTTTCCAACCCGTCGAACCCGGATTTTTCGATCGCCCCCAATGGATCAGTGCCAAATTTAAACTCACTCTCTGGTGCGAACATTCCCGCCAACCTCTCCCCGCACTCAACCCCGACAACGAAACGGCTGGCGTTTATACTCTCGAACTCTCCCGCGAGTGGTTCGCCAAAACCGCCCCCTATCTGAAATTCATGACAACTACTCTCGGACTGATCGCCCCCGTCGCCTCTTCTGCGAGCAAAATACTTTTAGACGATCGCGCCTACGAAAATATCGCAAGCGAACTTAAGTTTGCGCAACAAACCATCGTTTCCTCTACTAAAGGAGGCGACATCGCGATCGAGTGGCTGGGGAAAACGGATGTTAGCGATCGCGCCGATCTCCAACACGGCGAATCAATTCGCGCCCAAGGTGCATTATTGCGACAACTTCACGCCATTATCAAAGAACGAGATCCCGGTTTTGGGGGTCTCGTGAAAGTGCAAAACAAGCGCCGCGAATTTCTCTGGGTACATCCCCAATTCGTCGGAGAATATTGATTCGTATTATGATGGATATTAAGAAAATAAATCTGTAATTGAATCCTTGCTCTCATTGTCGATCCGCCAGGGATTGAAAATCCCTGTCTCATACGAAAAATCCATTAAAATGGATTGGGATTGCGATCGCGAAACTTTATCTCTAATTGTCCATTTTTTGAATTGATAATTTTGAATTTTGAATTGACTTGACATCTTGACCTTGACAATGATATTCTAACAGAGTGGAAATCCGTGCGCGCTTGGAACCCTTTTCTGAATTAAAGTAGTCGCAAGCAATAGGAAGAACGAAAGCAAAAATATGAGTCAAACAATTGAGAAAATTCGCTGGACGAGTCGCGATTTAGAAGGACTGCCCGAAAACGAATGGGTACATTATGAAATCATCGATGGAGAGCTTTTCATGACGCGATCGCCCCACCGACGACACCAACAAACTTGTTTTAAAATTGCCCGACAGTTGAACGATTGGTGCGAAACCAATAACTTAGGCGAGGTTATTATCATGCCCGGTATTATCTTTTCTGATGCCGATAACGTTTCTCCCGATGTGGTTTGGGTTAGCACGGAAAGACTCGCAGAAATTGAAGACGAATCCGGGCATTTAACGGGCGCACCCGAGTTAGTAGTTGAAGTGATTTCCCCCGGACAGCAAAACCAACGCCGCGATCGCGAAGTCAAACTCAAACTCTACTCAATCCAAGGAGTAAGAGAATATTGGAGCGCCAATCGCTTCACCCGACAAGTGGAAATTTATCGCCGAGAAAACGCGCAATTGAGATTAACTGCCACGTTGTTCGCAGAAGATGAAATCACCTCTCCCCTTTTACCGGGATTTTCTGGCGCGATCGCCACTTTCTTTTAATCGCAAAATGTAGCGATCGCCAATTCCCCATTACCAATTCCCCATTCCCAATTCCCCATTCCCAATTCCCCATTACCCATTATCTTTTTTAAAACAACTCTGCGCCTTTAATTTGCGCTGCTTGTTGAGCGTTTGCCCGTTCCCCGCAAGCCCGAGGGGTGGGAAATAATTTCCCCGGATTAGCCAAACCTTTAGGATTAAATGCCTCCCGGACATACTGCATGGTTTCCAAATCCGTTTCATTAAACATTTGGGGCATATAACAATTTTTATCGGCTCCGATGCCATGTTCTCCCGATAAACTTCCCCCCGCTTCCACGCACAATCTGAGGATTTCTTCCCCCACTTTCTCCACTTCCTCAAACGCTCCCGGTTCTGCCCCATTGTAAAGAATCAAAGGATGTAAATTACCATCCCCGGCATGAAAAACATTGGCAATTTGATAGCCCGATCGCTCGCTTAATTCTTCAATTTCCCGGAGAACTTTTGCCAATTGGGTGCGGGGAACCACCCCATCCTGTACGAAATAATTGGGACTCATTTTCCCCGCCGCCGCAAACGCAGCCTTCCTGCCTTTCCAGAGTTTGAGACGAGTTTCGGCATCGGTAGCAGTGGTAATTTCCCTCGCCCCATTGCGCGTGCAAATTTCAGCAACGCGCTGAATATTTCCTCGGACTTCCACCTCTAATCCATCCAATTCAACCAATAAAATTGACCCGGCATCTCGGGGATAACAACCCGTCGCCACAACATCTTCAACCGCGTTGATACTGAGATTATCCATCATCTCCATTCCCGCCGGAATTACCCCCGCGCCGATAATCTCCGTCACCGCCGTTCCTGCCGCTTCAATGGTGTCAAAATCCGCCAAGAGAACGCAAATTGATTCGGGAGTTTTCAAGATTTTTAAAGTAATTTCCGTAGCAATTCCTAACGTCCCCTCAGACCCGACAAAAACCCCCGTTAAATCGTATCCCGGCATCTCCGGAACTTGCCCGCCAATATCAACAATAGACCCATCAGCCGTGACAATTTTGAGTCCCAGAATGTGATTGGTGGTTACGCCGTATTTAAGACAGTGTACCCCCCCAGAATTTTCCGCCACATTACCCCCAATAGAACAAATAATCTGACTCGAAGGATCCGGGGCGTAATAAAAACCCGCACCACTTACCGCTTGCGTGACCCAATTGTTAATGACCCCCGGTTGCACGATCGCCTGACGATTTTCCCAATCAATGGCGAGAATGCGCTTCATTTTCGCCGTCACGATGAGAACCCCATTTTCAATGGGTAATGCCCCTCCCGATAGCCCCGTCCCCGAGCCGCGAGCCACCCAAGGCAGATTGTAGCGATCGCACAGTTTCACGGCTGTAGCTACCTCTTCTGTCGTCCGAGGAAGCACCACTAGGGCGGGACGTTGGCGATAGGCCGCCAACCCATCGCACTCGTAGGTCAAAAGTTCTTCCTTGCGCCGCACGACACTACTTTTGCCTAGGGCGCGTTCAAATTCTCGCGCGATCGCTCGCCATTGATTTTTCGTTTCGGGAAGACTATTTTTAACTACCATCTGTCGCGGGTCGCTCAAAACTATGCTTCTATTGTGGCAAAAAAAGGACAGGGCGAACCATTCGGGCATTATTTTGCGATGGCTTTTTTTAGCGCGATCGCCCTGTCATTCCTGTTTTCGAGCTTCCCGAACCCAACCCGACCGATTGAAAGTTGTACAATTTATTGACGGCGAAAGTTAAAAAATCGCGATCGGGCCCCCACCTAGATCGACTTCAGGGCGCGCATATGGCAGAACGGGCAGAGCAATTGCTGAAAGTGTCTACAGAAGGCATTGAGAGGGCTAAATCCGCTTGGCTGACTTCAGCCAGTAAAATTCTCGATTCTCACGGATTGCAATTTTCCCTCGCTAGCATTCACAGTTTTCTTCAAGGTCAGCCTCTCGAGCGCGAAGATTTTGAACAAATTTGTGCTGTCTTGGGGTTAGATTGGCAAGAAATTGCCGAATTGCCGCCAACTTCTCAAGAGGTTGTCCCGGATTCTTCCCCCGAGCCCGCCCTCGAACCCAGTATTGGCGCGATCGTTCCTTTAGCGAGGAAAAGAGCGGCACAAAAAATGCTCGAGCTGTATGACAAAGTTCAATTGATTACGCGTCAATGGGTCGCGGTTGAAAAATTTCCTGAATTTAATGTATATCGCGTTGACAAAATTCCTCGCGATGTTTTTCTCAATTTACCGACTTTCTTACAAATTTGCGATCGCTCCCAAGATTTTGAACGATTTGGCTTGGGCTATCGCATGGAAAAAATGACAGGTCTCAAAGCAGCGACAGACTATGCAAAATTAGCCATTCTTGGCAACTCTGGTGTTGGCAAAACCGTGTTTTTACAATCTTTAATTGTGGCTTGCTGTCGGGAAAAATTTCAAAAAAATTGTATTCCTATTTTCTTAGAACTGCATCAATTACCCGACCTAAAAAAAGGACTTGCTGAGTATATTCACGATATTTTAGAACTCGAAAATCATTTGCAAACAGAAAAATTACTAGATTACGGACAATTTTTTATCATCTTTGATGGGATGGATGAAGTTGCTTATGAAGAAAGACGAGATCTGCAATATCAAATCCGTGCATTTACTCAGCAGTATTATAAAAATCGCTTTGTTATTGCTTGTCGAACGCAAATTACAGATTATACTTTTCCTACATTTACCTATGTTGAAGTCTCCGAGCTAAACCACGAACAAATCAAAAAATCGATTAGACTCTATTTTCACGCTTTATCTAATTCTCATTCTCAAAGCAATAAATTAACCAACCGATTACTCTTAGATCTAGAATCACCAGAAAATCAGAAGATTTTCAAAATTTCTGCTTTTCCAATCTGGTTGAATTTAATTTGTTCAATTTTCTCTGAAGACAATAAACTTCCTGCTCGATCTTTTGATTTGTACGAACGAGGCTTAAAACTAATTTTTCAGATCGAAAATTGTGAAGCAGAAGATTGTTCGATCTCAATTTATCAAAAATTTGAACCCGAGAAAAAACTAGATTTATTATCTTATTTGGGCATCCTTACTTTTGCAAAAAAAGAGTTGTTTGTCGAACGCGATCGCCTTTTTACTTATATTGCCCGCTATTTTTTTGATTCTCTTTCTCGTAACAATAAAAAGGAACGAGAAATCCTACTCCAAGAAAGCAAAAAGATTTTATCTGAAATCGAAAAAAAGCATCGTATTCTTGTTGAAAAAATGCAGAAATACTATGGTTTTGCTCAGCTTGGACTACAGGAATATCTCATTAGCAGATTTCTGTTAAAAAATTTTGAACCCGGCAATTTAGAAAAGGAGATCGTTCTTCTCGATCGCATAACGTGGAACGATCTTTTTATCATTGCGGTGGGGAATATGGAATATGTCGATGATTTTCTTCTGAAGATGAAACAGAGAATCGATCGCATTATTTCCGAGGACAAGAAATTACAAATTTTTCTATCTTGGGTTCATCAAAAAGCCATTTTTGTCCAAGCACCTTATAAAGCTGCTTCCGTGCGTGCTTTTTATTTGTCCCAAGCAATTAACCCCATGTTCGATCCGAAGTTATCCCATCCTCTTGATTTTTCCCATGCAGTGAATCGCGGGTTAAAAGTTTCCATTCACGATCGCACGCTTGCTTGTAATTTGGATCGGGATTTAGATTATGCGTTCAATCATCAAACTATTGATGAGTTAGCACCGGATTTTATTATCGATTTAATCCTCGATTCTTTATTGGTGACTTATGCGCACGATCTCGATTTATTCCTGACATTTACAGAAGATCGTAACATCGAAATTGGCAGCGATCTCAAACGTTCGCTGGAACGATTTCGCGATCAACTTCCCGATCTCGATCGCGATCGTATTCACTATCAAAAATGGTGGAAGGAAAATGGCGAAATTTGGACGCGAAATTTAAGACTCGCGATCATCGAACATCGCAATATTGGTTACGATTGGCAATTTAGTTTGGAACAAAAGGCAATTCTCAAACAATATTACGATTCGATTAAATTACTGGTAGAGTGTATGTATAGTACGCCCAATATTAGCGACAAAACCATCCAAGAAATTGAAGATACTCTTCTCTTACCGATCGCCGAAATTGAAAAGCGTTAATGGTTATTTGTTGTTTGTTATTTGTTATTTGTTATTTGTTGTTTGTTATTTGTTGTTTGTTATTTGTTATTTGTTGTTTGTTGTTTGTTGTTTGTTGTTTGTTGGTTCTTCAGCGATCGCTGATAACTGTTTACTGTTCACCGTTCACTGTTAACGGCTTTGTAAAATCCGAGAACGACTAAAATATTAGAAAGAGTTAAAAAGAATTCTGCACTCCCATGCAGCCAGTCTAGATCGGCGAGAGGTAGATTGTAAACTTTTTTGGCATAAATTCCGGCGGGAATGGTAACAAAAACAAAAATCAACAAAACATAAAAGCCAATTAATGCCAAACGAGGAGCTTTTCGCGATCGCGTTAAAAACCACAAGAATCCCAAATAAGGAAACAGAGAGAGGGCAAATAATGTATTGGTTGACAGCATTCTATTTTGTTATTAGTTATTGGTTATTAGTTATTCATTGATAATTGTTCATTGTTCATTGTTCATTGAACAGACGATCGCCACAGTCCCCATGCAGCCAAACAAAGGGTACTATTGCCTAAAACCGTCGTCCCTGCTTGCACCGTCACCAACCACTCTAGGGATTCAATATTCTCGAAAAAGTGCCACGTACAAGCACACATTGCACTCACGAATGCCGGTAACATCGCCAAAGCCAGCCACTTCCAAGCGCGATCGCCTTGGATTTCACCATAGCGCCAAACCAGCCAAATGGCGACAACCCACTCAATCACGCTAGAAATATGAACGATCCACGTCGGGATAGAAAGAGCGTGCATAAACTTGAAATTCTTCCTCGATAATTTTCTGGTTTCCTTTCGCTATCATACAGGCGATTATCCCTGAAGTCTCATTTTGTTCTTACTACAATATTTCGTGTTTTGTGTCAACCAAAATACAAGAAACTTCATCATTGCTGGACTTTGAGCTTTTTTATCTTTTGTTAAAAAATATTACTAAAATAAGGCAAAATTAGACAATTGCGCTAGTAAAACATCTTGTCCATTTTATTGTAAACTAAATCCGTTTTTTACATTAAATGTTTGCCAAACATGGATAAAGAACAGAGAAAAGCATATTGGCGCGCCAATATTGCTTTAATTCGGAATCTCTTAATCATTTGGGCGATCGCGTCTATCGGCGCGAGTATCCTGTTTGTTACAGTCCTTAACAATATTCGTTTGGGCAACCTTCCCCTCGGATTTTGGATGGCACAACAAGGGACAATTTTCATCTTTGTCATTTTGATTTTTATTTATGCCTTCCAAATGGACAAACTCGATCGCAAATATCAAGTCGATCGCAACAACACAGACAGTCACCAGTCACCAGTCACCAGTCACCAGTTGGAGAACGAGGAAGAGTAGAAAAAAGCAACGCTCGACCAACAACCAACAACAAATAACCAATAACAAATAACCAATAACATGAATGTAGAAGCGTGGACATTTTTGTTTGTCATCCTTTCTTTTCTCGTTTATACCTATATTGGGTGGCGATCGCGAGTGCGAGATAGTAAGGGCTTTTTTGTGGCGGAACAAGGGATTCCCGCCATTGCCAATGGTGCCGCTACCGCCGCCGATTGGATGTCTGCGGCCTCTTTTATTTCCATGGCGGGATTGATTTCCTTCCTCGGTTACGACGGTTCGATTTACCTGATGGGATGGACGGGGGGTTTTGTGCTTTTGGCACTCCTCCTCGCCCCTTATCTGCGGAAATTTGGCAAATATACCGTCCCGGATTTTGTCGGCGATCGCTATTATTCCACCGCCGCCCGTTTGGTGGCCGTGGTGGCGGCAATTTTTGTCTCCCTCACCTACGTTGCCGGACAAATGCGGGGAGTGGGCATCGTTTTCAGCCGTTTTTTGCAAGTTGATGTCGGTATCGGGGTCATTATCGGCATGATCGTGGTGGGTTTCTTCGCCGTTTTGGGCGGCATGAAGGGGATTACTTGGACCCAAGTGGCGCAATATACCGTGTTAATTATCGCCTATTTGATCCCGGCCTTCGCGATCGCATGGATTCTCACGGGAAATCCCATCCCGCAATTTGCCTTCACCTTTAGCGATATCGTCGAGAAACTCAACGCCGTCAGCGTGGATTTAGGGTTTAAAGAATACACCCAACCTTTTGTCAATAAACCCATGTTGGATGTCCTCTTCATCACCATCGCTCTGATGGTGGGGACGGCGGGACTCCCTCACGTGATCGTGCGTTTCTACACCGTCCCCAGTCCTCGGGCGGCACGGTTTTCGGCAGGTTGGGCGCTATTATTCATCGCCCTGCTGTATACCACGGCACCAGCGATCGCGGGATTTGCCCGGTACAATCTCATCGATAGCTTGCACGGAAAATCCATCGAACAGATTCAAGAATTGGATTGGGCGACGAAATGGGAAAATACGGGTTTATTAGCCTTTGACGATAAAAACAACGACGGGCGCATCGAATTAACCCCCGATAAAGAAAGCAACGAGATCGCCATCGATCGCGATATTATCGTGCTTTCTACCCCAGAAGTCGCCAACCTAGCCCCCTGGGTGATTGCCCTCGTGGCGGCGGGAGGTTTAGCGGCGGCATTATCCACCGCTTCCGGGCTATTATTGGTCATTTCCAGTTCCATCGCCCACGATGTTTATTTCCGCATTATTAACCCCAATGCGTCCGAGTCCCAACGGGTGATGGTGGGTCGCGTCATGGTGGGATTTGCCATTGCGATCGCGGGCTATTTTGGGGTCAATCCTCCCGGTTTTGTCGGACAAGTGGTTGCCTTTGCGTTTGGGTTGGCAGCAGCGAGTTTCTTCCCGGCGATTATTTTGGGCATTTTCGACAAGCGCACCAATAAAGAAGGGGCAATTGCCGGGATGGTTTTCGGGTTGGCGTTTACAGCCTTTTATATCATCGGCGTGAAGTTCTACGGAATGCCGACTTGGATGTTTGGCATTTCGGCGGAAGGGATCGGGACGGTCGGGATG
>JBFRWJ010000608.1:0-10425 GCA_051439525.1 Spirulina sp.
GTATTCAGCACTTCTACATCTCGCCGCGCCACTTGGTAGGTGTTGGGCTTCTCTCCGGCTTCTCCAAGGACATAAACGGACCATAATCCTCGTTCTCCGGGGATTAAAGCGGTTGAGGTCAATAAAAATCCTTCTGTATTTTGGGTTTCGCTTAAGTTTAAACGCGCTGTTTCTCCCACTCGCAAATCCTCTGCATTTTCCAATCGGATGACGGCGGTAACGGTGCGACTGGTACTGTCGAGTTCCGGTAACAGGGCGGTGACGGTGCCTTGATAGGGGCGATCGCCGATGGCAATTTGTTGGCGCGTGCCGATGGCGAGGGAGTCCGAGCGATCGCTGGGAATGCCGATGCGTGCTTCGAGTTGTCCCTGTTCCACAAGAGTTAACACGGGGATACCTCCGCCGACAACGGTCCCTTCATCGAGGAGTCGCTGGCTCACTTTTCCGGAAAAGGGGGCGCGGAGGATGCTTTTAGAGAGTTCCACGTCAATCCCTCGGATGTTGGCATCGATTTGCTGCACCCGGGCGGCTTGCGCAGAGACTCGTTCTTTCCGCGTGCCAGCTAAAAGTTCATCGAGGTTGCTTTGTGCCTGTTTGAGACGATTTTGCAGGGCATTGGCGTTATATTCTTCTTGGTCGAGTGCCTCTCGAGAAATTGCGCCCTCGTCGTACAAGTATTGGCGGCGGGACTGCTTGCGGCGGGCGAGTGCTAATTGCTGTTCGATCTCGGCAGCGTTGGCGCGGGCGGCGTTAATATCTTCTTGTCGCGCCCCGGTTTCGAGTTCCTGTAACTGTGCTTCGGCGCTGCCCCGTTGGGCGATCGCTTGCAGTCGTTGCGCGTCCAAACTCCTCGTATCGAGGCGGGCGAGGGGCTGTCCGGCACGGACGCGATCGCCTTCGTCTACTAACACGGCGATGAGGGTTCCCCCCCGTTCAAATCCCAAGTCGCTGCTGCGTCGCGCCACCACTTCCCCGCTATAGGTGCGTTGGGTGGTATAGCGGCTGACGGGTTGTACGGCAAGGGTTCGCACGGGGATGGTTTGTACTTCTGGGGCCGATGTTGGGGGAGGGACGAGGATTTGACTATTGGCAACGGCGATTCCGGGGATCGCCACGAGGGGAAGTATCCAATACCAAGGCACGGAACGCAATTTCCCCAAGAGCGATCGCGTCTGCGCGGAGGCGACCGGCTGGATGCTCTTGGGGTTGAGGTTGCCAGTGTCAGGAGTTTCCGGGGAAATCTTGACTTCGGATCTTGCTACTTCGGACACCGTTCCTTCGGAAGTCATGGTACAAATACCCAATTCATTGTATACAACAATTTTTACTCAACTTGTTGTATATATCTTTGAGTTTATACTCAACTTGTTGGCTATGTCAAGACCAAAAAAAGGAATTCAATATCGTTTCAACCCCGAAGAGACAATAATCCGATCGCGCCCTTCGTTTTTCGCTTGATAGAGGGCGCGATCGGCAGATTCGAGCAAACCCGCGCAACTACTTCTCGTGGTAGGAATCAAGCTGGCAATTCCCACGCTGATCGTGATATAACCGGTTCGCGATTTTTCGTGGGGAATTTTTAAATTTTTGAGGGCTTTGCGAATATTTTTGGCCACGGTCACGGCCCCATAGGAAGGGGTACTGGGTAAAATTAAGGCAAATTCTTCGCCCCCGTAACGCGCCACTAAATCCCCCGGTCTCTGGGCCGCTTCGGCCATGGCGGCGGCAACTTTTTGCAAGCAATCATCCCCGGCTTGATGCCCGTAAGTATCGTTATACGGTTTGAAGCGATCGATATCGCATAAAACTAACGAGAGGGGCTCTTCTTCGCGCATCATCCGCCGCCATTCTCGCTCTAAGGTTTCGTCAAAACAACGGCGGTTGGCCACTTGCGTCAATCCGTCAAAGGTAGCCAAGCGTTGCAAAACCGCTAAAGTTTGTTGGCGCTTGGTAATGTCGATGCCGACAATAAAGGCCGCGCGATCGCGGTTGTATTTCTGGGCGACAATTAAATAGTGGCGGGACGTGCCACTAATCTTGGAAACAATTTCCCCAAAGCGATCGCGCACCGGACTTTTGAAAAAATCCATCACGAAATTATTAAAATCCGATCCCGCCCCTAAAAAACCAATATCTTTCCCGATAAAATCGTCCGGACTCAACCCAAAGAGCTCGGCGAGATGATCGTTCACCCCTAAATAATGCAGGTCGGCGCTGATCCACGACACCATCCCCGGCACGGCAGCTAAAACCGCTTCGAGTTGATCTTTAGCAACCCTTAACGTTTCTCCCGCCTTGGCCAATCGGGTGGCATCCGCTAAAAGCCGCTCGTTTAAATTAAATAGCGCTTCTGTTGTCGTCCCCTGTTTTTGTGTTATATTTGTATTATCATCTTGTAACATCGTAAGGAACGCTGCGGGATCGCCAAGCTTGAAGGCAGAGTCTTGCGCTTCGAGATCGGCAACGCGCTGACGGAGCGCAACCAACTCTTCAATGAGTTGTTCCTTTGTTTTGTCTTCGTCTCTCATAAACCTTGCATTTTCTCCCCAAGAGAGATGATAAAGTCGTACACCCTGTTCTATAAATCATAAAAAACTTGGAGGCGAATGCACTATCCCCACTCATTGTTGGGAATCTTCTTCCCGAGTCCCCAGAAACTCGATTTGAGACCCGATACCACCCGGGTTTGACCCTCATTATCAGAGATGTTTTTGAGATCCGGGGCAATATCGCGATCGCAACCCTTTGATTTTCTTTTGACATATTTTTTTCAGAAATGTTACAATACTTAACATCGAGAGCGGCAAAATGCAGCCTCGATAACAGTCAAAACAGGATTTCTCAGTAAACTGGGAGCAAACCAAAGAAATTGTCGCTAAAGGGGGGAAACTGTGATACAATTAAAGATTCGTGATCATCTCTTATCCACCTTAATTTTCGGCTTCCCCGAGAGGGAATGCAAAGAATTATAAATTTTAGCGTCGAAGATTCTCAGAAAACATTTTTGGGAAACCAACCGTTAATGCGACGCGAGCCCGAAGGCCATTGATTTCTACCCAACTGCCATGAAAACTGCTAAAAACACCACCGATCCCGTTCGGATCTACTTGCAAGAAATCGGTCGCGTTCCCTTACTCAGTCATGAGGACGAAATTATCTTGGCCAAGCGGATACAGAAAGCGATCGCCCTGCAAAAAATCAAAGAAAAGCAGGAGAAACAACAAGAAAACGAACTGAACTCCCATGAGTGGGCCGAGGCGGCCAAACTGACCCCGGGAGAATTACAGCGCATTTTGCAAGCTGGGGAAACGGCCAAGAACAAAATGGTAGAAGCCAACCTGCGCTTAGTGGTTTCCGTGGCCAAAAAATATGTCAAGCGCAATCTCGACTTGCTGGACTTGATTCAAGAAGGCACCATCGGGATGCAGCGCGGGGTGGAAAAATTCGACCCCACGAAAGGCTATCGGTTCTCCACCTATGCTTACTGGTGGATTCGCCAAGCGATTACCCGCGCGATCGCGGAAAAAAGCCGGACGATTCGCCTGCCCATTCACATCACCGAAAAACTGAATAAAATCAAAAAGGCTCAGCGCCAATTGACCCAAAAATTAGGTCGGGCTGCCACCATCGCCGAATTGGGGCAAGAGTTAGATCTGACCCCCAAACAAGTGCGAGAGTACCTAGAACGGGCGCGTCACCCCTTATCCTTGGATTTGCGGGTGGGGGACAACCAAGATACCGAATTGGGGGAATTGCTCGAAGATGACGGACAATCTCCCGAAGAGTTTACCACCCAATCTTCCTTGCAAGTGGACTTGGAAAAATTAATGGTGGATCTGACCCCCCAACAGCGCGAAGTCATTGCCCTGCGCTACGGTTTGCGAGACGGACAGCCTTTAACCCTGGCAAAAATCGGGGCGCAACTCGGCATCAGTCGGGAACGAGTCCGACAATTGGAACGAGAAGCCCTGAAGAAATTGCGCCAGCGTCGGGGAGCCGTGCGGGAATATTTGGTGAGCTAACCGATGGGTTCTCTCCCAACTTCTTCAAAACTGGCAGACTGGGAAACCAGCCTGTCAGTTTTGGCTGTGGGAGAATTACAGCAATCTTTGTTAGCATGGTATCGCCAGCAGGGTCGGAAGTTACCCTGGCGAGGAGAAACCGATCCCTATAAAATTTGGATTTCGGAGATCATGCTGCAACAAACGCAGGTGAAAACCGTCATTCCTTACTATCAGAGGTGGTTGCAATGTTTTCCCACCGTTGAAGTTTTAGCTGCCGCCGACGGACAAGCCGTTCTCAAAGCCTGGGAAGGTTTGGGGTATTAAGCTCGGGGTCGCAATCTGCATAAAGCTGCCAAGCACATTTTAGAAGGTTGCGGGGGAGATTTTCCCCGTTCTTTAGAAGCTGCGTTAAAGTTACCCGGAGTCGGTCGGACGACAGCAGGAGGAATTCTCAGTGCGGCATTTAATCAACCCATCTCGATTTTAGATGGGAATGTCAAACGGGTGCTGGCTCGCTTAAGTGCATTGCCCGTCCCGACGGCAAAAGCGACAAAGGCTTTGTGGTCGTTGTCCGATCGCCTTCTCGATCGCGAAAACCCTCGGGATTTCAATCAAGCCATCATGGATCTGGGGGCGATGGTCTGTACCCCCAAGAATCCTACTTGTCTGCTCTGTCCTTGGCAACAACAGTGTCAAGCCTATTTACAAGGTACTCAATCCCAATTACCCATGAAAGAACAAGTAAAGCCTTTACCTCACAAAAATATTGGAGTCGCCGTCATTCGCAACGAACGGGGACACATTCTCATCGATCGCCGTTTGGATGAAGGATTATTGGGCGGTTTATGGGAGTTCCCGGGGGGAAAAATTGAGGAAAATGAAACCGTTCCGGAGTGTATTAAACGAGAAATCTTAGAAGAACTGGGAATCGAAATCGAGGTAGGCGAACATTTAATTACCCTCGATCACGCCTATACTCATTTTCGCATTACTTTAAATGTCCATTATTGTCGGTATTTGGGCGGAGAACCCCAAGCGATCGAATGTCAAGAAATTCGTTGGGTAACCTTAGACGAACTCGATCGCTTTCCTTTTCCCAAAGCCAATACTCGTATTATTGAAGCCTTACGGGAACAGAATTCTGGTTAAGATCGGGAGACGGCGATCTCTTTAGGGAACGATGGGAATCAGGAGCGATCGCCACTTAACTCTTGCTGTCATGAAGTGCGTAATCATATTTTTCGCTTTTGTTCTTCGTCTCTAATTCAGCATGACCGTTACGACCACTGGCAGCATAGCTCACGCAATCCACGCCACCATTTTCGTTCAAATCGAAACAAAACTGAACCCCTGTTTCGCCAGTTTTCGCCCACCACATCGCAGCAGCTTCAGTAGCAATTATACGGTCATCCCACCAAGGCTGATCCTCAAAGGGAATGAGGGGTTCTATTTGTTGATAAGAACCGTGATATTTTCCGACATCCACCATTCCATGCCCGATAACTGGAATTTCTGTAGCTGAGGCAGGAGTTGCCAGAGCCAACATTGCAGCACAGAACAAAACCAAAATAGCCAACAAACTCTTCTTCATTTTGCTCAACCTAAAAGATAATCTTGACCAACTGTAGGATTTTAGCACGGTGTTGAGGTTTTTATCGCCATACCAATGCTTACCAGATTCACATTAAGAGAAGAAAATCTATCCATCAATACGCTCTCGTAATTTACTCGGATGCCAACTATAACATTGAATAGTTTTTTCTGGAAGTGGATCTTTAGGTATATTTAAAACTAACAGGGATTCACGATCGTTTTTAACTAACTGGCCATCCACTTCGTAACCGACAAAAACTTCATATTTTTTTCCCGGCTTGAATTGGAATCTAAAAGAATCCTTCGTCTCGTCATACTCAAAGATTCTAAATACCATCCATCCTAGGGAAACTGATTCGGGAGCAACAAGTAATGAGGAATTGGGAGCATAGCCATTTTCTTGAGGGGTTCGATTGCTAAAGACTGTTGAATAATCCGCTACATAAGTGTAAGTATAAACTTCCTCTCCATCCATCGGCGAAATTTTTAGATAAGGAACTCTAATTAATACTGTTTTATCTCGTTGGTTTTCCCACTCTAATTTAAGGATTAATTGATCCGACTGAAAATGAAACAGGCCGCGTTGGAGACAGTATACATACGGTTCTAGCGGTCCTACTCTTTTAGGCCGGAAATCTTCCCAAAGACTTTGTATCGTTGGTATGAGCGCAATTGTGGAAACCATTAAGGCTAACAACGCAATTTTATTCGAGGTATTCCATCTCATATATTTATTAAACTCCCAACGCAAGAAAAAAAGTCTGCCTCAATCCAACGATCGCGCGTACTGCCCGGTTTATCTAGGACTGATATACTCATTCGATAGGCGGCTTTGCTTCCCGAACCGCGATCGGGCTGAAATTGCCGCGAGATCGCCGTCAATTTTTGGTTGGGTGGCAAACTTGCCAACTTCTATCAGATTTTATCAACTTTTCTATATTTCCCTTTCGGTAAATTTGCGGCATTCTAAAGATAAGCCAACAGACAGAGTGCATCTAGAACCATGATTCAAAATGCTATCGAAACCATTCTCGCCACCGGAAAGATCTCCCTCCGCGAACTGCAAACGATCCAACAAGCTCTCTTAGAGGACGCAAACCTCGATCGCCAGCAAAACGAAAGCATTCGGACAATCCGCGATCGCCTCAACATGGGATTGATCCAAGTCGCTTGCTAATTATTACAGAATTTTAAAGTTTGGGAGCTAAAGTCTGGAAGCAGATGAATCTGTTTTCCGGCTTTTTTTTGCCCAACGACAAGGAGAGCCAACTAAAGTCAAGTCAATGCACTATCTCAATTCTTAGGGAGAGGGCATGGGAAGTTTAGGGGAACATTAGGACTATCTCCATTTTAATCAACTCGCGGAATTAGGTACAATCGGGAATAAATAGGTACTCTGACCCCCTCGAATACCTATATTAGAAAAACTTATATCTAATGAAATCGTTTCGCGATCGCTATTTAACCGAACAACCCATTACCCAACTCTCTTCTGAAGCCCCCGACAGAATCTTTGATTTGTCGGGGGAGAACGTCACAGGTTATTGCAAACCATTCGTCTGCTTGGGGAATATAAGGGCAAACAGGACTTATTTCAACAACAATCCCCGCAAGTGTTGGAAACTCTAAGATAAGCCGCTATTATTCAGAGTATTGAGTCCTCAAATCGGATTGAAGGAATTACCGTTCCTTGGCCGAGAATTCGTCAATTGGTTAGCGATCGCACGATCGCCGCATTCATTGTTCATTGTTCATTGCTCATTGTTCATTGAAAAGCCCATTTTAGTCACGAGCTCGATACAGAGTTGATTGACAGCTTCTTTATCCACGCGATCGCGCAATGTCGATTCATTATAAGCGTCATCTAACCCTTTATAAAGATCGTTAGCAATTTTCATCACGGCTTCATAACTGAATTCTCCTCGTTTAATCGCGAGTAATTCTTCTGCATCTCCTGCTTCTTGGCGATCGACCATCAAATGGTGGGTTTTTAGTACTTCAATGCCTGTTCTTAACAAGCGAATGGCCTGCATGGCAAACTTACAATCATAACCCGTTTTTGCTTCCATTTCTGCCCGTTTTGGGTTGCGATTTTGCTTCCATTGCTGATAGTTTTTATATTCCCGACAAGCCGTGCGATAGCGTTGACTTTTGTGCAGGAGTTTGATAAAATCAGAGGTGCTATTCGTTAATTTTTGCGTGTAATCTAATACCTCGTCCGGCAAAGAATGCTGTTTTAAAATCCCCTTGTAATCAATATCGGCAACTAAGAGATTGTACAGTTGTTCCGCAGGTTCGAGAAATTCAATGCGATCGCGCACCAATTGATACAGATATTCCAAAAAGGTATTGATTTCATTGACCGTTAACGGAGGCATATCCGTTAAGCCAAATTCTTCAATCGTTGGTTTTCCCGTGGGAGGATTCAGCAACCAACGACGATGGGTTTCTAGCTTTTTAATTTGCGCGTATCCATATCCGGAATAAGTATTTTTGACTTTCTTGGAAAGAAACATTTCTCGATGTTGCTGCAACATTTTTCCCACTTCTGTCAAATGAACAAAATCTTTAAACCAAAGGAGTTCGAGAATATTGGGATTATTATCTACAGAGAGTTTTAAAAACTTTCGCAGTTCATATATACTGGTATCCTCAGACAAAAAAGGGAACAGAGAATTTTCGAGGTCTTTATCCCAATCTTTATCTTTTTGTTCGATCGCGCTGAATCCCAAATAATAAGGTTGCGAGGCAATAAAAACCCCCCGATAATCATAATCGGAAGTTTCCGTTGCCAATCCGTAGCCTCGCGATCCCGTTAAGGCAATGAGAATCGTGCGAGATTCAATTTCCAAGCGGTTCATCTGCTCTTTTTTGAATTCTGTATTATAATTGTAACACAAGATGGTTGTTTGTTGTTTGTTATTCGTTGTTGGTAAGAGAGAAAGATGAACCCAAAAATCGAAACCCGCAAAGACAAGCGAGGACTGTTTAAAAACGTTCCCAAATTTATGCGTACTCTTGTGCGCCAACGATTGCGAGAATTAGAAAGCGATCGCGATAGGTTCGATCGCCTCGTCCTCGAAAACCGCGCCCGTCTCAAGCGCCTTTATGCCCTCCTTCACATCAAACCCGATCCCTATGCCCAAGCGATTCTCTTCCAGAATAAACCCCCAGAAGGAACGCCCTTAGACGCATTGCGCCAGATCGCTAGAGAGAAAAACCCGGAGGTAGCAGCAACTTTAGTGCGTCAATATCGCCTCCCTTTCCTCCTCGTCGAATCAGCCTTAGAGTCAATGCCGCCCGAGGTTGCTTTAGCCGCGATCTCCTCCCTTTCCCCCGATGAACTGCTCGCCCGATTGCCATTAATCGGGCGACGGGGTTTAATTCAAGGAGAATTACGAGAGGAACTTTTGCGACGCTTGCAGGGAATTGGAGAAGCGCGATCCCAGTCTCTTTCCTACCAACAAGCAGAAGCGATCGCGCGCAAAGCGAACTTAGATCGGGACTTATCTCGCGCCGTTTTTGCCCTCGCGCGATTCCCCTCCGGGGACGCTGTGCGAACGCCAGATCCCCAAGACTTAACCCTCTCGGGAAATATAGCCCTGATCGTCGATGCCTCTGCGTCTATGCCTCGGGAGGGAAACTGTTTGGAACTTGCCGCCCGAGTGGCCTTTTTGCTCGATGTCGCTCTAACTGAAGATAGCGAAATGACGGTTATTGCCTGCGATCGTCAAGCCCGTCTTCTCGAAATTCGACGGGGTGCGGATGTCGGGGTTTGGCGCAAGATCGCCTACTTTCTAGGAGAAGAGAGTTCTAACTTTAGTTCTTTAGGTGTGGGAGTCGAATATCTCACAAGCGCACAAATCCGGGTGCAGCGTCTCGTCATCGTAAGCGATGGCTATGAAAATCATCCCCCGCGTTTGGCAAACGCGATCGCCCGCTATCGGCAAGTCCTATCTTGCTATCCGAGCGTTAACTTGGTACAGCCTCCCGATAGCAGTCGCCAACTCGCCGTTGACCTGAAAAATGCCCAACTGGACTACACCATCTTTAACGTCGATCGCCATTTTATCGGTCTCGATGCCCTCATTCCCAGTTTGGCAGGACAGCAAAGTTATGACATCATTGCCCAAATTTTGAACTATCCTCTCGAAGTCCCCTAACCCCTGATTTTGGGGAAACAATTCTCAACGGGAATGCGTTGTCGTGCTTTCTTTCGCCTTCAAACTCATCAAAATTTGGGAAATAACCCACCCAATTTCAATTTTGTTTGTTATTATGGAGATACCCGTACCCGACCGTAGGAGTCTTACCTGCTTCAGCCAATGAGCCTCTACAACTCGTGCGGGTTATTTTTTTCAGATGAATAATCAGAATATTGCCTCGATTTCTCCGCAAGTTTCTCGCGATCGCGTCGAACATCTCCTCGCACAAATTTTGGGGACGCGAATGCGAGATACAGAAACCCTTGAAAGCAATCATCGGGAGTTACTCGCAGCCAGTTCCAAGGATTATAAACGCTTTCTCGCCTTCTTTGCCGATACAGAACCCACCAGTACACATTTAAGCATGGGCTTGGCACTGCTGGCAACGGCAGCCGATGTCAAAGGACGGCAATTTTCCCGCCAACTCCTGCAAAAACTGCCCCTGAAAACCCTCGCCGATACCGTAGACTACATTCACGGCTGGTATCGCGATCGCACCCATACCTTACAACAACGTCGGCGTTTTGCCGATAGTATGGCACAAGCCTACAGCGAAACGGCGCCTCTGGTTCGCGAAGCCTTGAAACGGGACGGCAGGGCACAGGAGTCGGGGGACTTCACGG
>JBFRWJ010000609.1:0-9046 GCA_051439525.1 Spirulina sp.
ACCTGACAGCATTCTGCATGGAGTTCTGGGGTCATGCGTTCGTCGGCTTCGAGAATGTAAACCCAGTCATATTTAACGGGAACTTCCCGCAGCATCCAAGTCCTCTGTTTTCCGTGACTCTCAAAGGTGTGTTGTACGATGCGGACATTATAATTGCTAACAATATCTAGAGTGCGATCGCTGCTGTAAGAATCTACAATAATGACATCATCGCACAAAGAAATAATCGACTCGACACAAGCGGCAATTTCTATTTCTTCGTTGTAAGTTAGGATATAAGTAGAAAACATTAATTAGTTATTCGTTATTAGTTGTTTGTTGTTTGTTATTCGTTATTAGTTGTTTGTTATTTTTTGCTCATTTTACATCCCACCCTGGCATAAGAGTGGGATGAATGGGAATTGAGCGAACTAATATTTTGAGATTAGACTCTCAAACCTCAATCTGGGAGAATTTTAGGAACTAGACGCGACGGCGACTGGGAGCGCCCCCTCCTCCAGCCAATCCCCGGAAGCCCATGGCACCAATAACACTATAGCCGATTGCTAGCAACAAACTGCTGACTCCCGTGCGAATCCCCGACTTAAAGGCAGTGGTTTTGGCACGGTCTTCCGCTTGTTTGCGGCGTGCTTGGAGTTCGGTTTGCGCTCGTTCTAACTGGGTGGTTAGAGCGGCGGGATCGTCTTGCAATTGTTCGATTTGAGCGCGAATTGTTTTTAATTGTTCGAGACGGGCTCCGGTGACCTGACCGCTCGAGATCGCGTCGTCGAGTTGTTTAATGCGAGCGTCATCTGCGAGGAGTTGATTGATTTGCTCGAATTGGGTATCAATTTGCTGTTGGGCAGCCGTTAAGCCCTGTTCGATTTGTTCGGTTGCCTGTCTCCTTTTATAGTTGAGGTTGCCTAAATGGAAGGGAATGAACAACAAAAACATGAGTCCGAAAACGCAGGCTAAGAGAAAAGACCAAAGTCTTAAATCGGTCACGGAAATGCCGCGACTGCCGTTACCCAATGACTCGCCGATCCAGTATCCCGCGATGAGGAAAGCAATGCCCACCATGGGAATGATCCCGCGATCGACAATATTGCTGGTTAAAGTCAGTTGCCAGTCTTTGTTGGTAATCTGAAAAGGAATTGCCAGTACGACATAATCAAGCAATGAAGAAACGACTAATATCACCCCGACCACTTTAAGGGCGAGAGAAGCAAAAGCAGAAAAGGCTGGATTGTTCATTGTTTTTTATCTGATAAGAAATGGAAGGATGAAGGATGAAGGATGAAAGTTTCCTTTTGTTCATTCTTCTTCATCTTGCCCGAACGTGTCGGGATAGGGGAAGAGCGCCGCCCCCCGGGAGATCTCGCAAGCCAGTCCAGCCAATGATAATGTAACCAATGGCAAGGAGCAAGCTATTGACTCCGATACGAAAGCCGGATTTAAAAACATTAGTTCTGGCTCGGCTCTCAGCTTGTTGGCGGCGATCGCGGAGTTCGGTTATGGCTCGCTCGGATTGTTCGTCGAGAAGTTCGGGATTTTTTTGGACTTCCTCAAATTGGGTCAGGATCTGTTCTATTTGTTCGATACTGCTTGGGTTTATTGCTCTCGATCGCCAATCCTCGAGCTGCAACCTGACGTTGGCCGGATCTTCAAGGACTTGACGGATTTGGTCGGTTCGGTTTTGAATGCGCTGTTCTTCGGTCTCAAAACGCTGCTCGATTTGCGCCATCGCTCTCCCGCGAACGAGACTGAGATTGCTGAGGTGCAAGGGGACGAGTAAAAAGAAAATTAACCCCATAATGCTGGCAAAAATACAAGTCCACAAGCGCAAATCCCCGAACGATACGGGCTGAATTTTCCCCGTCCCCTGTTCTTGCAGCCAATATCCGGAAATCAGGAAGGCAATTCCCACCATGGGGACGATACCGCGATCGACCATCTGACGGGTCAACGCGATCTGCCAGTCGGAATTGAGAGGTTGAAAGGGAATGGCGAGAATAAAGTAATCAAGAAGTGACGAAACGATGATGATAATACCGACAACTTTTAAGGCGAAGGAAACATAAGCAGAAAAAGTACGCTTATTCATGGTTTTAAGCTGAATTCAATTTTTCTGTCAATGCCAAACGAGTTGGCTGCGTTTCCGATCGCAAAAATGCCCGTCAAAAAAATATCGGACTGAAAATACTCTGGCTCTAGATTCTTTAATCCTAACTTACCATCGCCCGAGAACCCAACGCTTTTTCACAAAATCGCCGGTCCCGGTTAACTTTTGGGGAAAATGTAACGTTAAGTTACAAAGCGGGGAAAAACGCGATCGCTAAAAATTCAATAAACTTTTTGCGCAAAATCCCGATTTGCCCCTTTAACTGGAAATAACGCAACAAATTGACAGGATTTCATGGTTAATCAATCGATCCAAGTTTTGGCCGACAAAAGCGCTCTAGTGGAACGGGCAACTGCTCTCGTCCTCGAGAAAATCGAGACCGCCCTAGAAGAGAGGGGACAATGTACGATCGCCCTTGCCGGTGGCAGTACCCCCAAACCCCTTTACGAAGCGATCGCCGCGCGAGACCTCCCTTGGGACAAACTTCACGTTTTTTGGGGCGACGAGCGCTACGTGCCCCACGACCACCCCGATAGCAATTGCAACATGGCCAGTCAAGCTTGGTTGGCGCGCGTCGATTTTCCGCCGAAAAACATTCATCCCATGCCCACGGGAGGCAACGATCCCGCCGCCGATGCCGATCGCCACGATCGCGAACTACAAGCCTTTTTCGGGGTCAAAGCGGGAGAGTTCCCCCATTTTGATATCATTTTGCTCGGTATGGGAGATGACGGTCATACCGCTTCTTTATTCCCCCATACAGAAGTTTTACAGGTCTGCGATCGCCTCGTTGCCGTCGGGAACAAATCCGGTCAACCTCGCCTAACCTTTACCATTCCCCTCATCAATCGCGGGCGTTGCGTTATCTTTTTAGCAGCAGGAGCCAACAAGCAAAACGCCCTTGCCAATGTCTTGGGAGATTCTGCCGATCCCAACGAGTATCCCTCCCGTTTCATTCAGCCCGAAGGAGAACTTTGGTGGTTCGTGGATGAAATGGCTGCCAAAGACATTGAAGTGAAATAAGACACTGTTCACTGATAACTGTTTACTGATAACTGTTCACTGACATGATCGTTTGCCCGAATTGCAATCACCAAAATCCTGACGGTGCAACCCAATGCGAAGCCTGTTACACGCCTCTTCCCAACATGACCAATTGCCCGAATTGTGGCGCAACGGTTCAAGCCGATGCCACGTTTTGCGGACAATGCGGCTATAACTTACAAGAAACGAGCATGACCGTTGCCGAAGAGGAGGAAAATAATGGCATCGAACTCCACAAACCCGACCCGAGCGCACCGCCGCTTTCGAGTTCCACCGCAGCAACGGTGGTGGAGGAAGAAGCCACACCCAACCTGCCTCCCATGCCAGCCCCCGTGGGGGGAGCATCCACGCAACTTCAAGTGACAACGGCGAGTTTGCTCCACGTCCAAACTAATACTTCTCTGGAGTTACCCCAAAATTTACCGGTCATTCATATCGGTAAACCGGGGGGTCCAATTCCCCCCGATATCGATGTTTCCGGTTTTCCCGACTCCGCGATCGTCTCTCGGGTTCATGCGGATATTCGCGTGGAAGCGGATGTGTTTTTCATTGAAGATGTGGGCAGTTCTAACGGCACCTATATCAATCACAATCCCTTACACCCCGGCAACCGTCACCGCCTCAGAGCCGGCGATCGCATTGCCTTGGTAAAAGAAGACAAAGTCACGTTTATTTTTCAGCTTTCTTAGGAAAAGAAGTGGGGGAATGAGGGGAATCATCCTTCTTTCTTTGGGGTTGGGGGCGATCCCCCGGTTCGCGAGAGGTGCTCGTCTGGCGTTCCCGTAACCCAGTCTTAGCGGTATCGCGCAGCATGGTTTCCGCCGTATCGCGGATCATTTCTTCGGCGGTATCGCTTCCCATTTTTTTGGCGGCTTTGCTTTTCATGACTTCTCCGACGGTCACGTTAATGACGCCACCAATGAGGAGCACCAGAGAAGTTAAATACAGCCAGAGCATCAACACGATTACTGCTCCCACCGCACCGTAAACCTTATTATACGCGCCAAAATTATCGACATAAGTGCGAAACAACCAAGAAATTCCCGCCCAAGAAAAGGCAGCGAGTACGGCTCCGGGGAGGATGGGGGTGCCTTTGTGCCAGCGACTCGGCCCCAAACGATAAATTAGAGCAAAGGCAACAATCACAATGCTCAGAGCAAAGGGCCAATTGAGTTGTTGCCAGAGCTCGAGCAGCCAATATCCGCCAATTTCCAATTTTTCGATGGGTAAATCGTCAATTTTCCGGACGGCAAATTTCACCAGTGCATCGCCGATGAGGACGAGGAAAGAGGCAATGAGCAGCAGTCCGATACTGCCGAGGGTGAGGAGAAGGGAAATGAGCTTGACTTTCCACCAAGGTCGCCGCTTGCGTCGGGGAATTTCGTGGATGCGATCGAGGGCATTCATGGCGGCACCGATCGCGGCGGAGGATATCCACAAGGCGGCGGCAAAACTGACGGAAAATAAACTGGTACTGCGAGTGCGGGTGATTTCTTTGACGAAGTTGGAAAGGAGCGTCCAGACTAAATCGGGGGCCACGATTTTCAAGTTGGCCGCCAATCCCCGCACGGTGGAATTGAGGGACTCTTCGGGAACGAATCCGAATTGTTCGACGATCGCTCTGAAGAAGGTGAGCAGGGAATCTTCAAAAAGGGCAATGGCCACGATCAGTGCCAAAATTGCCGGAAATAAAGCTAACAGGGAATTATAAGCCATTTCTGCCGAAAGACCCGCCAAACGCTGGCGAAAAATTCGACCGATGATGGTACGCACGACCGACCAATTCAGGTGAGAGAAGAAGCGGAAAAAACGCGGGAATGGCATGGGGAAACCAATGGGCTATTCTTAATCTAGCGTAGTGGAGTATCTTACCCCCACCGGGAAAATAAGGAGTGCGGCGTTATGAGCGAAGAGGTCATGCAATGGCTGGCGGAAATTCGGACGTTAAAACAAGAATTGGCGAAAGCGGAGGGCGATCGCAATGCGGCTCTCGAAAGTGCGGCTCATTGGCGAAAACTCTATAATATCGAGGCTCGACAGCGACGGGAGGAGGCGCAGTTGGCTCGGGAGGAAAGTCGGCGACTTCAGGCGCAGCTCGAGGCGTTTGCAGAGGAATCTTCTTCGGTGTCGGTGGAGGATGCCAATGCTTTGATTCGAGCAGAAATTGCGGCTTTGGATACTCCCGAAGCCCTCAAAGAGAAGTTAATGTCGGTCATGCAGGAGCGCGATCGGGCTTTGGAGGCGTTAAAGATCGAACAGGAAAATCACATTCAAACCCGTCGCAGTTTAACGGCAGTCATTGGCGATACTATCGATCAGTTGACTCGAATGCGTCAGGAAAAATAGTTATTGGTTATTGGTTATTGGTTATTGGTTGTTGGTTATTGGTTATTTGTTGCCTGCACTGAGGAAAGCCGAAGTATTGGTTATTGGAGTAGGCGATCGCTTTTCTGGTTTGGCGATCTACGTTTCCAGTGTAATTCCTCGATTTTGAATGTCTTCGATAAATAGTTTAAAACTGGGATTTTTGGGATAGTGTTTATTGAGTTCCTTGTGTTTGGAGTATTTTACAGAAATTATATCATAATCTTCTAAAGTTTTTTGAATTTTTTTGTTCTTTTTGTTTAGACATTCTGTGAGTTGTCGATCGCAGCCTTTTATCTTAGCTACTTTTGTTGCACCCGTGCAATAATGTAAGGGAAGCAACCAATATTCAATCGAGTGAATTGCGATCGCAAAAATAAATTTGTCTTCGTACTCTTCATATTGAAAATTTTGGCATTCTCGACCAATTAATTCCTTCAATTTTGCAATGACGCGATCGCGCAATTCTTTGACGCTCAATTCTCTTCCGGCTTCGTATTTGGGGATATCAAAGTGGCGATTGTCAGAAACATCAGTATCGATATGAATGATAACATAGGTGCAAGCTCCAAGCGCTTCTATGAATTCTTGCGATTCACAATATTCAAAGACTTTTTCCCATCCTCCAAAAGAATCTTTGTCGCGATCGGGTTGTAATGGTTGTATGAATAGATCGGGATCATTAAAATAACCATAGAGAATATTTTCAATTACGACTTGGTCGGTTATTCCTTCTGTCACTAAGCCAAAATCTGTCATGATGGGAAAATTATCTCAAACTATAAAATAAGTCAAAATTAAAAGTTTTTGGGAAGTCCGCCAATATAACCTCTTAAGAATGCTTCTGAAAGTCGGACGGGTTTTTGTCCTGCGATCGCTTTGGGTGGAGAGACTCGTCTGACTTTAGTATATCCGAATTTGTTACGATAAACAACAAATAATCGTTGTTCGTCGTCCTCTAAATCTAAGCCATCTAAAACAGCAGGATTATGAGTCGTGAGAATCGTTTGTTTGTCGTATTTCTTGGCGAGTTCGATTAACTCTTGCAGCAAACGACGGCACAATCTAGGATTCAGTGAATTATCAATATTATCGATTGCAAAGAATTTGGGTGTTTCTTCGCCAACAAAGAGCGCAAGATAAAAAAGAGTCAATAAAAATCCTTCGTTTGAACTGCGCTGGTCAAAATATTTGAGATCTGGATCGAGATATTTATCGGTTATATGGATTTTTCGCTCAGTCTCAAATAAATCTCTAGGAATTTCAAAATCTTTAAACCAACTGATTAAGCGAAGTCGTTCCTTTATTTCATTAAATCTTGTTTTGTCCTCTTTCATATCCAGAAATCTCAAAAATTTAAACAATCCTTCTCCACGAATCCCTAAAGGTTGAATTTGTCCTTCCTCTTCAAAAATTCTAAGAGATGAGTTATTTGGTAAAAAAACAAGAAATTTCAAAAGAAAAGACAATTTTTCAAACATTTCTCTCTCTTGATTATAGCCATTTCTTAAATCTTCTATTCTAGTTTTTTTTTGACTTTCCAATTCCGAAATTTCGGCATCGGCATTCCTATTGATTTCAAATCTTTTTTCAATAACCTCTTTTTTTGTTTCTTTGATTTTTTTAGTAACCTCTTCAAATTCTTTATAGTTTAGCGATCCTTGCCCTTGCTCAAATAAAATTTGATTTTTTTTGATTTCCATTTCTCGTTGATATATTGTTAACTCTTCTATTTGTTTTGAATATGCTTTATCTAACAACATTCTTGATTTTTCTATATTTTCTATAAGATACTTTAACTGTTCTTCTGTATAATTTTGTATCTTATGAGGATTGGACTGCTTCCATCGAGAGTATATTTGGTTGTCATGTTTTAGTATAAACGGATAGCTTTTAGAGTCATTCAATATAATTTTTACTTCAATATCCTTCACAAGATTATCTTTATCAAAAGCCGATCGCATTAACCAAGGTTCTGTGACGCGAATGCCCCGAGACACCAAAAACTCATTATCGAGCTTGTTACTATAAGCCGCAGAAGCCAGCGCGATCGCTTCGAGAATATTGGTCTTTCCGCAGCCATTTTCCCCGATAAGAACATTAATGCGTCCCAATTCAAGATCGAGACTTTCAATCGATTTATAGTTTTGGATCTTAACTTCTCGAATCATGGTATACTTACGGATTATTGATTGGTTATCTAGCGATCGTAGCAAACAACAAACAACAAATAACAAATAACCAACAACAAATAACCAACAACAAATTACTGCGACTTCAGATATTCCAAGAAATCCAGCAATTCTTCATCGGTGAGAACTTGGCGCGATCGCTTCCCATAGCGTTCGAGTAAAAACTTGCGTCCCTGTTCCTGAGTCCACTGCAAGCGGCGAATTTCAATATTAGTTTGGGCGAGAACTTCCGAAAAATCAATCGGTTCCGTCAGTGCTTGAATTTTGGGGGGAGGAGAAGGTGCTTCTACGGGTGCGGGGGGAGGTTCGACAGAAACGGGAGGACTCTGGGTTTCCGGTGGGGGTGCGGGAAATGTGGGTTCTGAGGGGGGAAAATCAAAATCTAACGGCTCGGGATCGGGCGATCGCATCACCGTTTCCTCAACAATTGCATCCTCAAAAGGGGCGATCGGGGGCTCGGGTGTGGGAGTAGGAGGAGTGGGAGGAGTAGAGGGAGTCGAAGAAGTCGAAAAATGCGATATATTTTGAGGTGAAACTGGCGATTGAGAGGGTAAAACCTGCATTCGTGCTTCTTTCATTCCTAGCTTCTCCCCTTCTCCAGAAAACGGCAGAGCGGTCGTAGAAGACTGTCGAAGTAGATGCGAGCCATCGCCGTTGAGCGATCGCCCTTCGGGAAGAGAAGGAGTCCCCTCGAGATTTAATAACGCCAAAGCCCGCTCTCGAGCCCGATCCTCCGCCTCTTCCACCGTATCCGCCGCCCCGAGACCCGTCCCTAACACCATGCGATCGCAGTGAATGGTGACTCTAACTACATATTTGCCTTGCTCGAATTGAAGGAGCTCGCTCACGAGACTGCCTTGGGGATAACGGGAACGAAATAACTTTAACATCATTGGCCGGTGGGGGTGGGGGATAAGGCGCGGGGAATTGAGGATGGGTTTTTCTCAAGACGAACATCCTCCCTCGTTTCTCTTTTTAACATTTTTCCTCGTGCTTGAAGAAAAAATCATTGCTCGTCCGACTACCATCTTACCCGTCTTTGGCAAAAAGAACTTGCCAAAGCCCCGAGAAACTTTACAATAGAAAAAGACTATTTTGAATTCTACTCACTTTTTGATGATAGAGTGAGAGAAAGGAAAAGAAATAGTCTCGAGAGCAAGCAGGACTTGACCGATTTTTGGGGAGTCAGACCGAAGCCTTTACCAATCGCTCGATCCTCCCATTTTGTTTGGTTTTGAGTCGTTTGGTTTTGAGGCGTTTGGGTTTTTATGAATTTGTTTTTAATAAAGATGGGTTGTTTAAAAAACGGTAAATATGAGAAAACAAAAAAAAAAAAGCCACAGCA
>JBFRWJ010000610.1:0-5139 GCA_051439525.1 Spirulina sp.
GCTTAATGTTGCGAATTGTAAAGAATTTTTAGCGTGAGCTGAGAGCGCGCGATCGCGGAAAACAAAGGTTTAGGCGCACTTGACGGCAATTCTGTAAAAAATCTTAATGATTTTTTGCAACACATCAGTTTACTCTAACCAATTAGACAATTCTGTACTCTCAAGCGTCCATCATAGAACGGGAAATTTAAGATGAGTGTTAATTTAGCGACCATGCTGCGGGAAGGCACAAAGAAAGCCCATACCATGGCAGAAAACATGGGATTTATTAAATGTTTCTTAAAAGGGGTGGTCGAAAAAACCTCCTACCGCAAACTGACGGCAAACCTTTATTTCGTCTACTCGGCGATGGAAGAGGAAATGGAAGGTCATAAGGATCATGCCGTTCTTTCCCATATGTACTTCCCCGAACTCAATCGCAAGCAAAGTTTGGAACGGGATTTATTCTTTTACTATGGGGCAAACTGGCGCAACGAAATTGCACCAACGCCAGAGGGTCAAAAGTATGTCGATCGCATTCACGAAATTGCCAATACCCACCCGGAATTGTTGCTCGCTCACCTGTACACTCGTTACATGGGGGATCTGTCCGGCGGTCAAATCCTGAAAAAAATCGCACAACGGGGCATGAACTTAGCTGAGGGAGAAGGAACGAACTTTTATGAGTTCAAAGATATTTCCGATGAGAAAGCATTTAAAGATAAGTATCGCCAAGCAATGAACGAACTGCCCATCGACCAAGCAACAGCCGATGCAATTGTAGCAGAAGCGAATGACTCTTTCAAAGCTAATATGAAGATGTTTGGCGAACTGGAAGGTAACTTGATCAAAGCGATCGGACAAATGCTGTTCAATACCTTAACGCGTCGTCGCGTTCGGGGCAGCACGGAATTGGCAACCGCAGACTAGAAACCGCAAAAATTCAGCCAAAATACGACTCAATTATGAGGGTTTGGGGCTGTAGGGTATAGCAAATATTGGGAAAAAGCGATCGCGGTAAATCATCCGTTCTGTCTCTCCCGAATTAATGTTATCCTTTACAACTCCAAACCCTCAAGTATTGGGAAACCGTTAAAGATTTTTTAAACAAATAAAAAGGGTTTGACTGATGAAATTATGCGATCTAGTTCGGGTTGGTTGTGTTTGAGATGATCGTGTCCCCATATCTCATTTGTGTTGTTAGAACAATCTCGGGCAAGTGCTTCTCCGATCTCATAATTTTTCTTATTCATGTCCTTTTTTAAAATCTCTGGATTGTATTTCACCCCAAGGACGAATACTCTATCTTTGATATCTTCTGGTATCTCCTTTTCTACATCGCTTAATCGATCGTCGCGACCATCGAAATCAATCAGCAAAACTATTATTGCTTCTGGAAACTTTCTCATGTCAGAAACATGAATTTCTGTAAACTTATCCAAAACTTTTTGCCAACCTCCCACAGGTCTTTCAATTTTAACTAAATCGTAATTAACATTTTGAGCTTCAATAAATCCATTGGCAATTTCTTCATCAGCACGATCTTCTGGCAATACGATAATATGTGGTTTATATCTGTTCATAGTTCTATATCGCCTCGAATCAATGTATCCACAAGATCTCCTTTAATTGATAGATCGCTCAGTAATCTAACTAAAGTTGGCTCTAAATGGCTTTTGCGATCGAGGACAAATATATTTTCATCGGGAAATTTTCTAATGGCTTCTTCATTGTGGGAAGTTGCTAAAAGTTGGCCGCCATTTTTAAAGGTGCGTCGTAATGAGGTAATAAAATGTCCAATTTCTGATAAAGAGAGATAGTTATCGGGTTCATCCCAAAAGCAAAAAATTGGCCCGTAGGATTTATTGGCAGCGACGACAACAGCACCCAGAAAAAAACATTTTTCTCCGTCAGATAAATCTCTAAAGTAGATATTCAAATTTGTCTCTTGTTTTGCAAACCCAATCAGCATACTTTTAGAGTCTTTTCCAGTCAGTTCATTTTTTATCTCACTAATATCTGGCATGACTTTTTGGAGATATTCATCAATTTGCTTGTAAGCAGCAGGATATTGACCGAGTAACCCAGAAAACCATTCTCCAAAGTTTAAACCTTCTCGCGTTGGCTGTAATGTTTCGCCATGAGAATCTCCAGCGATCAGACTCGGGATCGGAGTCAAAATAACCATGCGTGCAAGCCAAGTCTTGAAAATATGAAGCGGATCGGTTTCAGATTGTTCTTGAATAACGGTTAAAGCAATAAGATGCCAATCCGCAAGAAACTTAGCTTCTCGCGGACGATAAAGCCAGATTTGGGCTTCTGTGCGGGAGTAAATTGGCTCTCCTTCGACTGATAACTGTTCTTGGGAAACACGAAGTTCTCGAAATGTTTCGGGTAGCTCTAAGACCAGAATATATTTGTATAATTTCTCTTGCAACAATACTTCGATTTCCAAGCGAATGGGAATATGAGATCTGCCATAAGCGAAGTCTTTCGGTTTGATAAGATCGTTAACTCTATTTACACCTCGACCCATATCTTGAAAAATTTCTAATACCATACCGATTGTTGATTTCCCCGAACCATTTTTTCCAATTAATAGAGAACAAGGCATCTCTTTGAGAATCAGTTCAAAGTTTTCTAGGCATCTAAAATTGTGTACGTAGAGTCGTTGGAGCATAGAACTGCACTTTTAAAGAGAGGAAATTCAATTTATGATTGTAGTGCAAATTTGACAGAATATCCCATGCCCTCGCATCTCCCAAGGAGCGATCGCCTTTTGTGGCAAGCGATCGCTATTATCCAGAACAGCGATCGCCAAAGTTCAATGCCAAGAATCCAACCCTTCTTCTAAAAAAGGATGAGGAAAACACGGGAAATTAATAACCCCGTCTCTTGAGAGCGGGGAGAGTCAACAAAATCCACTGAAAGCAGATCCTTTAGCGCGGATAACCGTCATTCATCCATTGCTGAAACATGGCAACTTGTTCCTTGGTTAGCGGATCGAAAGGTGGAGGCGGCATCTGTGGATCGGGAAGGGAAATATACTGATAAATGAGCGCTGCATTGGCTTTAACGGCATCGTAGTTAGTCAAATCAAAGCGCCACTGCATGGGACCGCTATATTGGTAGAATAGCGGGCGGATGTCATTGTCAAAAGAAACATTTGCCATGGTTTTGATACCCAATTCAATATGAGAATATTTTAGTGAGATTCCTGCGATTGCAGATTAAGAAGAACGAAGAGCCTCCAGAGAGATTTTTTGAATGGTACCGCTCCCCGCAGTCGCCACCACTCCCTTTGCATTCATCTCAAAGTCGCCGAAATCGAGGATATATAAAGCCTCTCCCCCGGGATGGAAGCACAGATCGATGGGGCGAGAGAAGGACCCGATCGCCAGAGGATGGAGAGACCAGCCCCGAGGATCGATGCGAACCAAAGAACGACCGACTTTCGCACCCGCAGGAGCCGTCATGGGTTTTTCGTCTCCAAAGAGGGCGACGAAGAGGTGTCCCGACCAAGATGGCACGGTCGGAGGAACGATCGCAAATTTAACCGCCGCCGCATTCACGGGGAAACGCAGCAAGGGTTCCTCGGGAGTGGGTAATTCCCCATGATTGCCGAGCAGAAATTCGGGTGCGGGACCCCGTTGGGGTTGAAAAACCGGATCGCTCACCGGAATCCCCCCAATAAAATCGGGCCAGCCGTACCACTTTCCCAACTCGACGGCAAACAGCAAATCCGGCGCGTTCCCGATGGGACGACTGCCGCGATCGTCGGCACCTTGATCCGTCGCCAGCAAGCGTCCATCCGGCAGAAAGCCGAGACCGTAAGCATTGCGCAGTCCCCAAGCAAACAATTCCAAATCGGAACCGTCGGGATTGCAGCGCAGGATCGCCGCAGTACAGGGAACGCGGGCTGAAATCCTTTGTCCCGGAATGGTTTGCGTCCCGAAGGGAGAAAATGCTCCCGTTTGAATGCGAGGCTTTTCCGCTTTGCGATCGCTCCCCACCAGAGGATTTTCCGTTTCCACATTAATCCCCCTCAGTTCGATCTCATAACCGGGAATATCGCAAGGATGGGGAAGGCGTTTGAGCCAACCCAAATCGTAGGCATCCAACCCGACAATCCCGGAATTGGTCATCGCTCCTTGGCTGAAGTAGAGTTTCCCATCGGGTCCCACCGCCACCATATTGGTATGGTAGTTCCCCTGTCCGGGTAAGTTATCCACAACCACCGACCAGTCCCCAGTCAAAGATAAGCGACTGATGCGACCGGGATAGCCCCCTTCCGATAGGTAAAATCCCCCTTGGTGGTAGGTCAGTCCATTGACGGGAGGGCGCAGATTATCTCGCAAACAGGTCAAATTGCCATCGGGTTCGACGCGATGAACCCGTCCCCCCGGAGGCGCTCCGGCAAAGGGCAAACCCGATTCTGCGACATATAACCCGCCTGCGTCGTCAACGGCTAGACTCGTGGGAAAATTGAGTCCCCGAGCGACGATTTGCCGCTTGTTTTCGTTGGAGGTTGGTTTCAAGAGAAGTTCCTCTGTTGAGATAAACAAACAAAAGCGATCGCGATTTTATAGCACTACGAAAGTTCGTTTAAAGTAAAAAGTAAAAAGTAAAGAGTAAAGAATAAAGAGTAAAGAGTGTAAAGCCAAGTCCCCATTACCCATTACCCATTACCTATTACCTATTACCTATTACCTATTACCCATTACCTTGCACGTAGCGCTATAATCAATCAAAATCAACCAATAGCAAGATCGCCGACATTACCATCAGATAAACTCCGCTAATGGCATTGGTATTCCAGCGAGCCAGACGGCGACGCAGCCAGCTCCCAATAAACATCCCCCCCAGAGCGAGGGAACTGCTTACCGAGCCGACGATAAGGGCTGACAACAGAATGGGATAGCCCATTGCCCCGAGACCGACTCCAGCAAAAAGATTGTCCAAACTTAAAGAAAAAGGCAGAAGCAGGAGAGTCCAACGACTGTTGGCAAGCTGCCCCACTTTTTGCGCTTGGGACTGGGATTTCCGAGCCATGTGGAAAACGAGGAAGCCGCAGAGAAACAACATCATCGGTCCGACGATGCCGGCGATCGCCTCAAAGGAGTCGTGAATATGCCGTCCGATTAATAGCCCGACCAGGGG
>JBFRWJ010000611.1:0-14440 GCA_051439525.1 Spirulina sp.
CTCTATATGCAATCCTTAGAATTGAGAAAAAAACTTCTAGGAGAAGAGCATCCAGATGTGGCTACTTCTCTCAATAATCTGGCATTTTTATACGAATCACAGAGGAAATATGAAGCCGCCGAACCTCTCTATATGCAATCCTTAGAATTGAGAAAAAAACTTCTAGGAGAAGAACATCCAGATGTAGCTACTTCTCTCAACAATCTGGCAGATTTATATAAATCACAGGGGAAATATGAAGATGCCGAACCTCTCTTTCTTCAATCCTTAGAATTAAGAAAAAAGCTCTTAGGACAAGAACATCCAGATGTAGCTACTTCTCTCAACAATCTGGCGATTTTATACTATTTACAAGGAAAATATGAAACCGCCGAACCTCTCTTTCTTCAATCCTTAGAATTGAGTCAAAAACTCCTAGGCGAAGAACATCCATATGTTGCCAATACTCTCAACAATCTGGCAAATTTATACGAATTACAAGGGAAAGACGAAGCCGCCGAAACTCTCTATCATCAATCCTTAGAATTGAGTCAAAAACTCCTAGGCACAGCTCGTCCAGAAACTCTCTATCAAGCCTTAGAATTGAGTAAAAACCTCCTAAGACAAGAAGGTACAGAAACTAAAATTATTCGTAAAAATTTAGCTAATCTACAACATAAAATACAGAATTCATTAAGTTTTTTAGACAGATTCATTTTTTTAGAAAGATTCATATCAATATTCAATCCTCTTGAACCTAAAATCCAAATAAGGAGCAATATGAATCCTGACCTACAAGCACAAACACCCAAAAAACCCTATTATTTAATAATACATAAAAGAATCAGAAATCGTATTGCATTTCACGCAAGTTATACATTTATTCTGGGGATCTGGTATCAAGTTTTACGATACTCCATTCCTGTGATATCGGGAAGTCTTGCAGCGATAGTCGGAACTCATCAACTTTCGTCAGAAACAATTGTGATTTGGACGAGTATGGTAATTACTTTTCTCGGCACTCTTAATTCGGTGATTAGTCCTTCAGAAAGCTATGAGTGGACGGTGATCTTTGCTAGTCAATTTGAAAATTTTCTCTGTGATTTCGATCTCAAATTCCAAGAGATTCAAGATAAGGGGGAGGAAGAAATTCTCAATTTTTTAAACCAACAAAATAAGGAACTGAGCACACTAATCGATCGCTTTAATAAGTTTCCCAAACACAGCGATCGCTAGAGAGGGATAAATAAACAACATAATCTCTGGGATCGCCTAAATTTAAAGATATTGATTATTAGTTATTGGTTGTGACTTCACTGGTGACGATTTTCTACACCTTGTAAAATTCTATACAAAGCTACGGAAAAAGCAAAGGCGAATTTTTCAGTTTTTTTTAAGATTCTTGGCAAATCTGAAAAGGTTGTTAAGAGAATTAGTAGCTTCAAGCAAAATTCTCGGGAGAGTGCTTTCATAGAAAACAGTGTATGTATAAATCTCGTCTAACTCTTAATAGCAACCAGAGGAAAGTTTACTTATGGCAAAAGAGAAAGAGACAATCCCCGGTTCTTTCATAACCCTAACTGTGGGGTTAGCCGTAGCAGGGATCAGCCTCTGGTACGGTCAAAATCATCACTTGCTACCCGAGCAAGTTTCCGAACAAGCTCCCTTGGTCGATAATCTTTTCAACATCATGTTGACCATCGCGACAGGGCTCTTTTTGTTGGTGGAAGGAGCCATTGTCTTTACCTTAGTCAAATTCCGATATCGCAAGGGAGATGAAACAGATTCCGCTTATGTCCAAGGAAATTTACCCTTAGAAATTTTTTGGACGGCAATTCCCGCCTTTATCGTCATGGCCTTGGGAATTTATAGCGTGCAGATTTATAACGAAATGGGAGGATTCGACACGGTAGGACAGGTGGCCCACCATCACCACCACTCAACCACAGAAGTCGCCGATGCTCCTATGGGGCGCATGAATTCCTTACTCGCCGTCGATGCCGAAGGAAATGCCCAATACGGTATTGGAGCAACCCCCGTTGAAGGCTTGCAACCCCCCGATTTAACTGTAGATATCATGGGGGTACAATATGCGTGGATTTTTACCTATCCCAATATGGGCATCGTTGCCGGAGAACTGCACGTTCCCGTGAATACCGACGTGCAACTGAATATTACCGCCCAAGATGTGCTGCACGCCTTTTGGTTGCCCGATTTTCGCCTCAAGCAAGATGCCATTCCCGGTCAAAAATCCCAATTGCGGTTTATCGCCTCTAAAACCGGCACCTATCCCGTGGTTTGTGCAGAACTGTGCGGCTCCTATCACGGTGCGATGCGCACAACCGTTGTCGTTCACGAACCCGAAGAGTTTACCAATTGGGTCAAAGAAAATCAAGTCGCCCAAAACCCGGATTTAGAGGAAACCATCGCCATTAACTCTCGCGAGTTAAGCGATCGCGAATTTCTCGCCCCCTATGCCGAAGACTTGGGCATCAATGCAAACAGTTTGGCAGAAATAAAGGACGAAGGCTAAATTTTCCCCAATTCCCAACTGTCAACTATCCACTGTCAACTGTCAACTATCCACTGATTTATGGCACAAGCACAAATTCCCCTCAATACACCGCCCTCGTCTCCTGTCGAGAGCAACGGGCATCACCATCCCGAAGCCTGGAAGTGGTATCACTACTTTTGGTACAACACGGATCACAAAGTCATCGGACTGCAATATATCGTCCTCTCCTTCGTCTTCTATCTCATTGCCGGCGTAATGGCAATGTTGATGCGAGCGGAATTATACACTCCCGATCCCGACGTTCTCGATCCCACCGTCTATAATTCCCTGATGACCAACCACGGTACGATGATGATCTTTTTCTGGGTCGTCCCCGTGGCTATTGGCGGTTTCGGCAATTATCTCCTCCCCTTAATGGTGGGAGCCAAAGATATGGCCTTCCCCAACTTGAACGCGATCGCCTTTTGGGTCAACCCCCCGGCGGGAATATTAATCTTGGCCAGTTTATTCTTTGGCGGTTCCCAAACCGGTTGGACGGCTTACCCGCCCTTGAGTTTAATTACCAATAATACCGCCCAAACCTTGTGGATTCTCGCGATTACCTTGGTGGGGACTTCCTCGATTATGGGGGCGTTAAATTTCCTCGTCACGGTTTACAAGCTGAAAATCCCCAATATGCGTTGGGACGAATTGCCCCTCTTTGTTTGGGCAATGATTGCCACCTCCATCCTTGCTCTCCTTTCCACCCCCGTTTTAGCCATCGGCTTAATTTTGCTGCTCTTTGATATTAACTTCGGCACCGGCTTTTTCCGCCCGGAAATGGGGGGAAATGTCGTGGTTTACCAGCACTTATTTTGGTTTTATTCCCATCCCGCCGTTTACTTAATGATCCTGCCCATTTTCGGCATCATGTCGGAAGTGATACCCACCCACGTCCGCAAGCCGATTTTTGGTTATAAAGCGATCGCGTACTCCAGTTTGGCAATTTGTTTTGTCGGCTTATTTGTGTGGGTTCACCACATGTTTACCAGTGGTACCCCGGCATGGATGCGGATGTTTTTCGCCATCTCCACCTTTATCGTCGCCGTCCCGACAGGAGTCAAGATTTTTAGTTGGGTAGCGACCCTCTGGGGGGGCAAAATTCGCTTTCGCACTCCTCTGTTATTTGCCGTCGGTTTGTTAGCCATGTTTGTCTTTGGGGGATTGAGTGGCGTAACCCTCGGAGCCGTTCCCTTCGACCTTCACGTCCACGATACTTATTACGTGGTGGCCCATTTTCACTACGTCCTCTTTGGCGGTTCCGTCTTTGGGATTTATGCCGCCATGTATCACTGGTTTCCCAAAATCACCGGACGGATGTATAACGAAACCTTGGGAAAAATTCACTTTGTCCTGACCTTCATCGGCACGTTGACCACCTTTACCCCCATGCACTACCTCGGGTTGCAAGGAATGCCCCGACGGGTAGCCATGTACGATCCCAAATTTGAAGCCATCAATCATATTTGCACCTATGGCTCGATTATCTTGGGACTGTCGGTGATTCCCTTCATCATCAACATGGTTTGGAGTTGGATTGCTGGGGAAGAAGCCGGACGCAACCCTTGGAATGCTCTCACCTTAGAATGGCAGACCACCTCTCCTCCCGCGATCGAAAACTTTGATGAAGATCCCATCGTTTGGGCCGGACCCTACGATTACGGGATCGATACCCAAGGTTTAGAAATTCCTTCCGTGGAAGAAATGCTACAGGAAGTTTCCGAGGAAGTGAAGTAAATTTTGTTTGGGTAATGGGTAATGGGTAATGGGTAATAGAAAATTACCGATTGCCGATTACCGATTACCACTCACCAATTACCCATAAAAAAAATGACCTCAATTGACACCTCTGTAAATGGATCGAGACCCGCAGTCGCTCATGAAGAACACGATTTTCGGACTTTAGGGCTGCTGATTTTTCTCATTTCCGAATCTTTAATGTTTGGTGCCTTATTTGCATCTTATCTCATCTATCGTGCGGCTCAAGAAACTTGGCCGCCCGAAGGGACGGAAGTCGAACTTTTAATCCCGGCAATCAATACCATTATTCTGGTTTCGAGTAGTTTCGTCATTCATCGCGGCGATTCGGCAATTAAAAAGAATGATGTCTCTGGTTTGCGCTTATGGTATGTCGTCACGGCGGTGATGGGAGCCATTTTCCTCGGCGGTCAGGTTTATGAATATCTAAGTTTGGGATACGGTTTGACAGAAAACGTATTTTCTAACTGTTTTTATATTATGACCGGATTCCACGGCTTGCACGTTTTTGTGGGAATCATGCTCATTTTAGGCGTTGTTTGGCGATCGCGCCGTCCCGGTCACTATCACGAACACAAGCACACTGGAGTCGAAATGGCAGAAATTTATTGGCACTTTGTCGATATTATCTGGCTTATTCTTTTTGCCTTGTTGTATATTTTGACACGGTTTTAAGCGTGAAGAATGTACAACACAAATATGAACCTTTCTGGTACGAGAGAAACAAGTCAAATGTTTCTCTTTTTTTTAGGGAATCGGGAATGGGGTGGGAGAAATTTTCGAGGCTATCCCCTTTATTAAGAATACTTGAAATTAATCCAGAACCGATAAGAATCTTCGTTAAAGTTATAAGAAGATGAGCAAACGCTCTCATCCGACGCAGTTCCAAAAAGTCCCTAGTCAAAAAACGCGATCGCGTTTCTCTGGATGAAATTAAAGCCAAAAAACGAGTATGACAGAATCAGTTCTTAAACCTGCCCTTGTTCCCCTTTCTCCCCCAGTGCAAATTCGCCGCTTGGTGTGGAAAATTGCCATTGCCACCTTTTTATTAATGGCTGTCGGGAGTGCCACCCGCGTCATGAATGCTGGCCTCGCCTGTCCCGACTGGCCTCTCTGTTACGGACAATTTTTGCCTTTTGAACAGATGAACCTGCGGGTATTTTTAGAGTGGTTTCATCGCTTGGACGCGGCGCTGGTGGGATTTAGCGCGATCGCCTTGGCAGGATTATCATGGTGGTGGCGGCGAGAACTCCCCCAATGGGTTCCTTACGCTTCAACCCTCGCCTTGGGGTCGATTCTCGTGCAAGGTCTTTTAGGAGGACTGACCGTAACGGAACTTTTGCGTTTCGATATTGTTACTGCTCATTTAGGAACTGCTTTATTCTTCTTCTCTATCTTATTGGCAATGGGTGCCGCCCTAATGCCCTACGAAGCCACGGGCACCGGACAGCCACTTTTTGGACTGGGGATAACCGCCGCGATCGCGATTTATCTGCAAAGTTTGTTAGGAGCGCTCGTCGCGTCTCGTTGGGCATTGCATCAATGTTTGTGGGGATCTCACCTGTGCGTCGTCATGAATAGCCACCTGATCGGAGTCGTCCCCGCGACCCTCGCGACCTTAGCCACGATCGCCTTTGCTTGGCGCACTCCCGCCCTCCATCCCGTCCTGCGAACCCTAGCCAACTCGGCGGCGCTTTTGGTACTGCTGCAAATCCTCTTGGGGGTTTCCACCTATCGCTTCCGATTGCAAGTCGAACTCTTGACCATTTCCCATCAAGCGATCGGGGCCGCACTCTTAGGAGTTCTCGTCATATTTGCGGTATTAGCACGCCGTAACGTCACCCAAACCCAATCTTAATCTCGAACAATGCTTAATTCCTCATTGTTCACTGTTCATTGCTCACTGTAAAGAGGTTATTTAGATGTTAGGAACGAGTTTATCTTCTCGGCACGAGAATTTTCGGGAAGTTTGTCAAAGTTACCTCCAACTGACCAAACCCCGCATTATTCCCCTGCTGTTGATTACCACCGCCGCGTCAATGTGGATGGCCTCTCAAGGGCAAATCGATCCCGTTTTACTGTTAATTGTCATGTTGGGGGGAACTTTAGCCGCCGCATCTGCCCAAACCTTCAATTGCGTTTACGATCGCGATATCGACTACGAAATGCTGCGGACTCGCAAGCGTCCCATTCCGTCCGGTCGGGTTCAACCCCATCATGCCCTCATCTTTGCCATTATTTTAGGGTCGCTTTCGTTCTCGCTGTTGGCACTTTTTGCCAACTTAGCCAGTGCCTTTTTAGCCATGGCCGGAATTGGATTTTACATGGTGATTTATACGCGCTTTTTGAAGCGATCGACCGTTCATAATATCGTTATTGGTGGAGCGGCGGGTTCGATTCCGCCTTTGGTCGGCTGGGCGGCAGTAACGGGGGATTTAAGTTGGGCCGCATGGTTGCTCTTTGCTATTATTTTCCTCTGGACTCCGCCTCATTTCTGGGCATTGGCGTTAATGATTCGGGATGATTACGCGCAGGTTAATATCCCCATGTTGCCTGTCGTGGAAGGGGAAGAAGAAACAGTCAAACAAATTTGGCTCTATACTTTGGCCGTTGTTCCCCTGACCTTCCTCTTGATTTATCCTTTAGGAGAACTGGGCTGGATTTACGGCGCGATCGCGTTTCTTCTCAATGCTATTTTTCTGTACAAAGCCTGGCAACTCAAACAAAATCCGGGAGATAAACCCTTAGCAAAATCCCTTTTCAAATATTCCATTCTCTACATGATGTTGTTATGTGCGGGCATGGTGTTGGATTGTTTGTTTCTGGGCTAAGTTTTGATTCACTACACCAGACACCAAGGACGCAAAGATTGACTCTTTGCGTTTTTTGTGTTTCGCGATCGCTTTGACCTCAATTTTATTGAATAATTTATCAACTTTTAGACCGAGCCCGCAAGCCGAACCCCTTCTCCAGAATCCCGATTTACAATTCTTTGCATTTCTTCATAGAATAGAAACAAGGATTGCCTTAAGGAGGGCAGATGGCCAATATAACTTTTGTCAATGAAAAGAAAGAAGCGATCGCTGCCGATGGTGCAAACCTGCGGGAAAAAGCACTGGAAAACGGGATCGATCTCTATACGCTGAAGGGTAAGTTAATGAATTGCGGGGGATACGGTCAATGCGGAACCTGTATCGTCGAAATTATTGAGGGCATGGAAAATCTTTCCGAACGGACAGAAGTGGAAAAGCGCAAGCTCAAAAGGAAACCCCCCAGTTATCGCTTAGCTTGTCAAACCTTAGTCAATGGTGCGGTTAGCGTAAAAACCAAACCGTGAACGAGTCAAACTAGAAGAAATTATCGGGAGGAGGTGAGGCAAAATCTCCTCCCCCTTTTTTGAGCAGTCCCAATAACCAATAACGAATAACCAACAACAAATAACAAATAACCAAGACAAAAATTAGACCGATCGAGCAAAATAATATAATACTTTCAATGGCAGCGCTAATTTGGCCTCGCGATGAAAAACTTTCCTTTGCGTTTGGTTCTCATTATTTCTTTTGTCTTGCAAACGGGTTGTGCCGTTGGGCTAACCGGGTGGCTGTCTTTGCGGAACGGTCAAAAAGCCGTGAAGGAAATTGCCGGACAACTCCAAGAGGAAATTACCCAACGAATTGAAGAGCGTTTGCTGGCCTATCTTGCGGTCCCGCGATCGGCCAATGCGTTAAACGCCCAAACCGTTGCGCTTGAAGGAACCGATCGCATCCCCAAGAAAACATTGGAACGCCAAATGTGGCAGTATCTACAAGTCTTTCCCACGTTAACGGCCAGCTATTTCGCGAGTGCAGAAGGTAATTATATTTCCACCAAGCGTCAAGTCGATGGCAGTTTTTCCTCGGGCATTCGCGATCTCGGGCAAGATACAATCACCCGTCGCTACAGTCTTAACGAGAAAGGCGATCGCGTAGAAATCTCCGGTCTTTTCCCGGATTTCGATCCCCGCCAAAGGCCGTGGTACGATACCGCCAAGCGCGCGAAAACCATCGCGTGGACTTCCCCGTACCCCGACTATACCAGCGAAGACCTCGCCATTACGGCGGTGCATCCCCTCTACGATCGCAACGGACGCTTGCAAGGGGTTTTGGGAAGCGATATACTCTTCACCGACTTTCGCAAATTTCTCAACAAGATGGCGATCGGCAAATCGGGGATCGCCGTGGTGATGGAACGAACGGGAGAGCCGATCGCGACATCCAATGACATTCCCGTATCGATTGCCCCAGAAGAGAGCGCTCAACCCGTGCTTGCTCGCGATCGCCTCATTCGCTCCCTCTCCGATCGCCTAGAAGCGCAATGGAACAACCAACACCCCGCTCGAGAAGCGCAACAGTTTATCTTGAAGATTGACAATCGCGACCAATTCGTCCAAGTGACTCCCCTGCGAGAAGATGCAGGGTTAGATTGGCTGATTGTCGTGGCGATTCCCGAAAGGGATTTGATGGGGCAGATTCAAACCCACGCACGTCAAACGATCGCCTTGTGCGTTGTCGCCTTCCTCCTTTCTTCCGGAGCGGGGGTTTTGACCGCGCGCTGGCTCTCCCGCCCCATCCTGAAACTCGCAGAGGTGAGCCGAAAATTGACCCAACCCTCAAAATCGGGGCTCTTGTCCTCTAGCGCTTTCCCCCTCTCTACCGAAGCCGTGACTTCCCTAACCGCCTCAAATATTCGCGAGCTGGGGATTTTGGGGAATTCCTTTGAGCAAATGTTACGAAAATTACAGCAAGTTCTCGAAACCTTATCGCAAACCAATGCCCGACAAGAAAGGATGGTACAGCAGCGAACGGCAGAATTAGAGGAAAATCACCGCAAGTTGCAAGAGCGAGATGCAATTTTAGTAATGCTGGCCAAAACCCAATCCCTCTATCGGGGAGATTTACACGCCGCTTTTGCCGCCATTAGCCAAAAAACCGCCCAAACCCTCGAAGTCGAACGGGTCAGTATTTGGCTGCTTGACGAAACAGAAGGGGTCATGCGCTGCGAAGAAATTTTTCAGAGAACAGGGAACAGGGAACAGAGAACAGAGAACAGAGACCAGATAATAGAAAAAGAGGAGGATAATTCATCTTTCATCCTTCATCCTTCCGAAATTCTTCATCCTTCATCCTTCATCCTTCATCCTTCCGATGTCCCCCATCCGTTGCAAATTGCCGACTATCCCCGTTATTTCCAATTATTAGCGAGCGATCGCCCTCTGGCAGTCACCGACGCGCAAAACGATCCTCGCGTAGCAGAATTAAAAGCGATCTATTTGCAACCCTTAGAAATTACTTCCTTTCTTGACGTTCCCATTCGCCTCGCCGAAAAAATTCGCGGTGCCATTCGCATCGAACGGACAAAAGTGATTCGCCCTTGGACTCCCGAAGAAGAAAATTTCGTGCGATCGCTGGCCAATTTAGTCTCCCTGGTTTTGGAAATGCGCGATCGCCGGACGGTAGAACGGGCATTCAAACAGAGCGAGGAACGCCTAACCCTCGCTTCCATTGCTTCGGGAAGCGGCAGTTGGAGTTGGGAACTCGAAACGGATCGCTTGATCTGGGATGAAAACTTTGATCGCCTGCACGGATTGAGAGAAGAAAGGGACTGGGAAGATCCCCATCCCGTCCAACCCTACACCCATACCTTAAAAGAATTTATTGCCCTCATTCATGCTGACGATCGCGATCGCGTCGAGAATGCCCTGCGCGCCCAGATCGAGAAAAATAGCGAAGACATTTTAGCCTTAGTTTATCGAGTCGAAGGCCAAGGCGATCGCTTTCTCAACAGTCGCGGCAAAATCTATCGCGACGACCGCGATCGGGCGATCGGCATGTTGGGCATTGTTTGGGACGTGACCGAAGACAAAATCGCCGAAAAGGCCTTGCAAGAAAGCGAAACGAGATTCCGAGAGCTCTTTCGCGCCGCTCCCATCGGCATGGCCGAATTGTCGGTAACCGGAGCATTTTTAGATATTAATCCTTCCTTTTGTCGCCTGCTGGGCTATCCTTATCGCGACTTTATCGGCGAACAATTTTATAATTTTCTGCATCCTGGCGATCGTCCCACCTTGCGCCAAACCTTCCAACAATTGATCGATAACGAAACCACCGAACAAACTGGGGAAGGACGTTTCGTCCAAAAAAGCGGTCGGGTCGTTTATGCTTCCATTGGCATTTACGTGCGGCGCGATCGGGACGGCAATCCTTTCTCTGCCATCTATCAAGTGCAAGATATTACCCAGCGCAAGCAAACCGAACTCGCCCTCGAGGAACAAAAGCGATACTTGCGTTTGATTCTGGATAATATTCCCCAACAAGTGTTTTGGAAGGATACCAATTCCGTTTTTCTCGGTTGCAATGAAAATTGGGCGAAAGCTGCGGGTTTGGAGAGTCCCGAAGGGGTAGTGGGGAAAACCGATTACGACCTCATTCCCGATCGCGCCGTCGCGGACTACTATCGCGACAAAGATCGCTATATCATGACATCCAATGAGCCGGAACTCCACAATATTTCCATTAAATACCGCCCCGATAGTGACGGCAAACCCATCTGGCTGGAAATCAATCGCGTTCCCATTCACGATCGCGATGGTAATGTCATCGGGATTTTAGGGGTTTTAGATGACATTACCCAGCGCAAGCGAGCCGAAGAAGCCATCCAAGAAAGCGAAACGCTTTTAAATGCAACCTTCAATCAAGCTGCGATCGGGATTGCCCAAACCGATCGCGAGGGCAAATGCCTGCGGGTCAATCAACGCTACTGCGATATTTTGGGCTATAGCGAAGCCGAACTCAATGGCTTGACGTTTCAGGATATTACCCATCCCGAAGATTTTACCGCCGATCTCGGACAATATTTGCAACTCTGGGCGGGCAAAATTTCTACCTACAGCCTAGAAAAGCGCTATATTCGCAAAGATGGAACGACGATCTGGGGCAATAAGACCGTTGCTTTGGTGTATGATTCCCAAGGACGACCCCGCTATGCCACAGAAATTTTAGAGGATATCAGCGATCGCAAGCGAGCGGCTGTCGAATTGCAAAAAGCTAAAGAAGATGCCGAAATGGCGAACCGAGCCAAAAGTCAATTTCTGGCAAAAATGAGTCACGAACTCCGTACCCCTCTCAATGCCATTCTCGGTTTTAGTCAGCTCTTAAATGAAGCTATCAATTTCACCCCCCAACAACAAAATTATTTAAGCATTATCAATCATAGCGGCGAGCATTTATTGGCTTTAATCAATGATGTGCTTTCCATGTCAAAAATTGAAGCCGGACAGGTCGTTTTTACCGAGAATTGTTTCGATCTCTATTGTTTGTTAGATACCATTGAGGGTATGTTGCATCTCAAGGCAAAAAATCAAGGTTTAGACCTTCTTTTTCAAGAATGTACTGACATTCCCCGCTACGTCCGAACGGATGAAAATAAATTGCGCCAAGTCTTAATTAATTTGTTAGGAAATGCGATTAAATTTACCGAAAAAGGAATTGTCACGTTACGAGTTTCTGCAATAAACAATGAGCAATTATCAATAAACAATGAACAATTATCAATGAACAATGAGAAAACCAATAACCAACAACCAATAACGAATAACCAACAACTAACAACACTAAAATTTGAAATTGAAGATACGGGGGTGGGAATTGCCCCCGAGGAAATGGACTTACTGTTTCGACCTTTCGAGCAAACTCGAGTCGGACGCAGTTCTTCTCAAGGAACGGGTTTGGGCTTGACGATTTCTCAGCAATTCGTGCGTTTGATGGGTGGAGAAATTACAGCGACCAGTACTCCCAATCGCGGTTCCACGTTCAAATTTACGATTCCGGTGAGGTTGGGAGATGTCGCAGAGGTTCGCAATTTATCTTCTGTTCCCCCTGCTATGGGTTTGGCACAACACGAACCGGAATATCGTATTTTAATTGTAGATGATTCTCCGGAAAATCGACATTTCCTCATGCAAGTGTTAGCGCGTATCGGGTTTAATGTTGCCGAGGCAAAACACGGACAAGAAGCGATCGCTCTTTGGGAAAGTTTTCGTCCCCATCTGATCTGGATGGATCTGCAAATGCCCCTGATGGATGGTTATGAGGCAACGCGGCAAATCCGTCAAAAAGAGAGAACGAAAAAATCCCCAAAGCCCGTGATTATTATTGCTCTAACAGCACGGGTTTTTGATGAAGATCGCGCGATCGCGATGGAGGTGGGATGCGATGATTTTGTTCGCAAACCTTGTCGCGTTGACGTGTTATTAGAAAAAATATCCCAATATTTAGGAGTGCGCTATCGTTATGCAGAATCCCCTCGAGAAGATGAGGAACACGATCGCGGAGAGAAAATTTTAGATGTAGAAAACTTACAAGAATATTTGCCCAAAATGCCTCGAGGGTGGACCAAAGCAGTGAGAGAAGCAGCCATGCAATGCGATCGCTCTCTTATCCTGCCTTTATTCGCGCAAATCCCTCTCGAATGCGAACCTGTTGCCAGATCTCTTGAAGTATGGGTTAATGAGTATCGTTTCGATCTCATTATCAATTTAATGGCAGACAGTTGACCATTTTTTGAATTCAAAATCCAAAAAAGATTCATAATTTTGCATTAACTTGAAACCGTCCGAAATGTTCCTCTCCCTGACGCCTGGGAATTGAATTGTTGACAGGCTCGAGGGAGAGAACTTGAAAAGAGGGTTGAAAATAGTGCCGAATTTCTTCGGGAGTCGAACCGAAAGGTGGTCCCCCCGGACGAGAATGGGTAAAAAATATCCCCAATAACATTCCCTTGGGTTTGAGAAGCGATCGCGCCACGTCCACGTAGCGATCGCGCTGTTCGGGTAAAATGGCGCAAAAACAAGTATGCTCGATGACGTAATCAAAGGCTCGGGGAAATTCTTCTCCCAAAGCAAAGATATCCCGTTGTAAAAATTCTGCTTCCACCGGAAGCTCTCGAGCCCGTTGGGAGGCGATCGCGATCGCGGAAGGGGCAAAATCAAATCCCACCACTGCAAATCCTGCTTGGGCAAACAACAGGGCATCATTCCCGGTTCCGCACCCTAAAACTGCGGTTTTTCCCGGTGGGGGAGACTGGGGGGAATCCAGCAAACTCACAAAAGCGGGAGCAGGCTGGTTTAAGTCCCAAGGCGTATTTTGCTGTTGATAGCGATCGTCCCAAAACGGCGATCGGGTGGTATCGTTCATAGTGGCGAGAGAAAGAGTTTCATTACTATCTCATTGTGGAACTGAAGTACCGACTGATTCGGTCATTCATTTCCGGTCAATCTCGACAATTTTACCCATTGGGCATTCACGATTAGAACAAGAGGCTGGAGATACAGACTCCAAAATTTTCATTAAGTCAGATTCTAGACTTAATTCAGCATTTTTACTCGCCACTTGTGTAGACAAGAAAACTCTAAGGTAAAAATTGAGTTGAGGTAGAATTAATTTCAAGTTAAATAAGGATCTATGGTAGTTGATATGGGCGTATTTCGTGAAATCATTGTCTAACCACAACCAAATCTGTTACCGTGCTGCTTCCCAAAGTCATCCGACCCCGCAACCATCCCTTTCCGTTCCTGTTGTATGTGGAATGGGTGTTGCTGGGCTTAGTCATTATCAACGAATTGACCCCTAGTGGCGTGACACAGCTAAAATGGTGCATTAGAAAAATCCTCTAATCTTTATTGCTCATGTATTTGAATGAAAATCTATTGCACTAAATTAGTCATGTCACGCCAGTACTCACCGGCTATGACACCGATCTCGTGGGAGAAGCAGAAGTTCAGGCTTTTTTGTTAGGAGCAAAATTCCACCCATTGCATATTGTCATTCTGGGAGTTTTTTTATCAGGAGTTGAACGGTGGCGTTACCATCAACTGATTTCGGTGACTCGTTTTGAGGTAAGACAGCGCCTTATTGCTGCTTATCATCGAGGCCGAGATGCCAACTTTGAACCGGATACTTGGCAACCGGAAAAGCTCTGGGAAATGCCGTTGAAAGAGGTACAGTTACTATTTGGACTCAAGGTCAGCTAGACCACCAAACTTGTACTCACCGTTCGCTCGAGTTTTTAAGTCATCTGAAAATAGCAATCGTTCACTCGGGTTTAATCCCGGAG
>JBFRWJ010000612.1:0-6857 GCA_051439525.1 Spirulina sp.
CCAGGATTGGGTGCAGATTGAGGAGCCATGCGGATTTTGTCTTGAGATAAAACCCTTTGGCGACTGCGTTTATATCCCTCTTCTTGAGATTTACACCATCCGGCTTTCTGGCATCCCGCACATAAAGGGTTCTCTTTGTCGTCGTGGAAGCCGTACCCCTTGTTAGATAAGGCTTTGAATAGATCGCCATGATAACAATTTCCCCCAATAACGACCTCATCCCCATATTGAGCCTGAACCAATTCTCCGCGATCGTTACGTTTAAATCCATGCTGCGATCGCGGGAATAAATCCACAAAATTCTCTGCCACTGAAGACGTGGAAACATTGCGATGGATGACTCGAAGAGTCCCCCGGCTGCACCAATGACAGCGTATTTTTTATCGAAATGATGGGCGGCAATGAAAGGTTTGAGAATACCCTCGATCGCAATGATGCCTTGAAGATTTTCGGGAATGGCGATCGCCTCGGTGGGAGCAATGATCGTCTTTTCCCCTTTGGGAATGACCGTGGTTATGGGCAGTTCTCCGTTGGGCAAATGGCTGGAAAAACGACTTTTGAGCCAACGATAGCGTCCATTCTCGCTATTGTCCAATTTGAGGAATTTATAATCCCGATTGTCCCCATTTCCATCGGAGTAGGTCATGCAGAGAACGAGTTCGTCTTGGGTGCTCCGGCATTTAGAAGAAGTCGAGTTGCAGATTGGGCAGGGATTGCGCCGATTATGATAGGTGAATTTCATGACCGACCTCTGATACTAAAGTTTGCAAAAAATTCTTGAATGTCGTGGCGAAGATTGGCGATATTGGCATCCGCGCGATCGCCTCTCAGAAACACTATCTCCACGAGCAAAATTCCAGAGAGATTTTCCCCGCATCGTTGCAATTGAATGCGGGGGAGTTGGCCAAAAATCTTTGACCAGTTTTGAATTCAAAATTCAGACTTCAACAGGTTGAAATTTTGAATTTTGAGTGGGAAGATTCTGAATCGAATTCAGCTTTTGGAAAGCATTTCCTGTTAAATTTGATTCACGAACAAAATCTCCAAATAATTTATGAATCAACAACGGAGGAACGGCATTACCAATGCGCTTGCAAGCCTCCACCCAGTCATCGGGCAGAACAATCGAATCGGAAAAAGATTGCAGTCTGGCGATCGCACGAGGAGTTAGTCGATAACATTTATCGTTTACCGCCGCCGTAAACTGCCAGCAATGGCGATCGCCTCCCATCGCCCGAACCGTTTTAGCCGGGAAATTCTTGCAGCGCGGGACAGCACTACTTCCGGCACCGTCATGATCGAGCAGTCCAATTCGGTGCTTTTGCAACCATGTGCCGTATTTTTGCCAATCGCGATCGCTCAACCTCACTTTGGGCATTCGGGGAAACAGATCGGAAATGGCATCAAACCAGTTCGTTTTCTGACCTTGCCCTTGCACCATCGACTGACGAACAACGGCACCCAGTCCGGCACCTCGACTTGGCTCGGCGACCGCTCGGTTTGAGTATTCATTTGTTGGATTCCCTTGTTTGTGGCGAAGTGGAAAAACCGAAAACTGATAGGGGTGGGTTTGCAAGGCGGGTGCGCTTCTATCGCGTCGTTCCCTTGCCTTGTTGTTTTTAGTATGTCACATTTTTTATGTGGAATTAAGGAATTTTCACATGAATTGTAAGAAATAAGATATCTAAATCCTCATCAAGCGCACCAAGCAAGGATTTTATTGATTGGAGCGTCACCGATCTCGTTTCGTTTTCCTTTACGGTTTCCAGTTTTTCGATGAGGCTTTCACTGCAACCGACTTGTTCGGATAGCACCCGACGAGAGAGGGATTTTCTCTCTCTGCGATCTCTCAGAATCTTTCCCATGTCTGAGTTCCAGTTGATAGAAGCAACATGGCGAAGCGGGATCATTGTCTCTCCTTCTTCCGTTTTCATTGTGTATAATTTTATTGTACTCATTTTTTGTGTACGAAAGCGATCGCGAGTGATGACGCACCTGCGATCGCTGGCTATTTACCTTAAGTTAAGAATGAATATTGTCCCACAAGCAAAAGGGGAATCCCCTTTTAACCAAATTCGCCAGATTGACAGTAATGGACAAGAATACTGGACAGCACGCGACCTGATGCCGTTGGTTGGGTATCAGCGATGGGAACGGCTATCAGATGCAATCGAACGGGCCAAAATTGCCTGTCAAAACGCCGGAAATGACCCTACGGCGCATTTTTTCCGGAGGTGCGAAAAAATAAAGGGCGGGGAAGAAGCAAGCAAGACTACAAACTCTCGCGCTACGCCTGTTACCTCACCGCCATGAACGGCGATCCCAGAAAACCGGAAATCGCCGCCGCCCAATCCTACTTCGTTGCCAAGACTCGCGAAGCCGAGACGGTAATTCCCCAGCAGACGCAAGATTGGGCGCGATGACTTGCTCGTTCCCGTGACCCGCCATCGAACGCACGAGTACGTCAAACCCGATGCTTTAGACGAAGCGATCGCGCTAGTCTACGGTCAAAATCGCCAAATGTTACTGGGAGAATAGTCGAAGTATTGAAAGAAAATCGCTAAACCACTAGAAGAGATCGCACCAAGTAATCTTGAGGACAAAATGACAAAAACAATCGATCGCGATCGCTTGATTCAAGCGATGGAAAAAACGGACGCATACAAAAAAGAGATCGCCGAACCCGTGATGGATGTTTTGAGAGTATTTTGCGCTGTCGGGCTAAAATCCACAATCCACAAATCTTTTGGCAATTCTTTAGACATGGAGATAGAAAACGGTAGAATTCAAGCCGTCTTGGCATATCACGGATTAACGGCAAACGCGCCAGACCTGCTCGAAAATCTCTGGAGCATTATCGATCCAATCGTCGATCGCCGCCGTTATTTTCTCCAGAAGATGACAGAAATTCAAGAACAATACCAAATTTCCGGACTTCGCGAAGAGACAATCTTGTTAGGCGCTCGCGAGGTCAAAGTTCTGACCGATGAAGAGCCTTTGGCTATTTTGGATAGCGATCTCGATATCTTGAGAGAAGCGAAACCGAAAATCATAGAAGCCGTTGCTTCGCATTGCAAAAGAGAGCGATTGCGTTGTTTTTATCGCAATAATGGGGCTGAGGATGGATGGATGGAAACGGAAATCGAATCTTTGATTGTTAATTCTTATATTTACGATCATGTCAAAGTTGATCGAGAATGCTATTTTATTTCTCCTGAAAAGATGCGATCTCAAAAACACGATTATCGCCGAAGCAAGCCTGTCTATCAAGATGATGAATTGCATTATGAGGTCAATGTCATATTAGGAAGAACGACCGATTTTCCAGTAACGAGCATTGATACTCCTTCGCTCTGGTATTGTTTGACGAATGGGCATATTCCAGCTCTTTAAGGACAATATTATTAACTCCTGAAGTAGCGCGATCGCGCAGTTGGTTCACCAGCGTCAATCTTACCTTCCCAAATAATCTGATAACTGATAACTGAATCATATCCTCCCGACACCGTACCCCACGCGAAAACCGACGTTAAGGTCGCTGCCCCACACGAGGATATTGAGGATACGGAAAGCGGAGCGGCAAACATACGGGTAGTGAAGCCACGAACCCCCCCGCAGTACGGGATAATTTTCCTTCTCATTTTCGACCCATGCACTGCCATCGTTAGGTGCACCTTCGTAATTGTCGTGCCAATCATCCGCACACCATTCCCAGACATTACCGTGCATATCGCGCAATCCAAAGGCATTGGGGGGAAAGCTACCAACGGGGGTGGTTTCGTTTTCGTATCGCTTGCCCTCAATTTCAAGTACACTATCCTTGTAGTTTGCCCGCTCGGGTGTCATGGTTTCTCCAAAGGAGAAGGAGGTTGTCGTTCCAGCGCGGCACGCGTACTCCCATTCTGCCTCGCTAGGTAGTCGGTATTCTAGCCCCGTCAGTTTCGATAACCGCTTGCAAAACTCCACCGCGTCGTACCAAGTGACTCGCTCGACGGGACGGTTATCCCCTTTAAATCCAGAACGATCGGGGTTGAGGTCGTATTTGACTCTCAAATCTTTACGAGAGGCGATCGCCCTCCACTGCGCTTGCGTAATGGGAGTTCTGCTCATGAAAAAGGATGGTACGGTCACTTCATGCTGGGGTTTTTCGTTCTCTCCTCCTTCCCCTTTCGGCGACCCCATGAGGAATGTTCCTCCAAAGATAGCAACCATGTCTAAATTGACACCATTCCCCAAATTTTCTACGAATCCTTCAGAGCAGCGATAGCCCCTTGGGATCTCTTCTCCTTCAGTATTGGGAGTTGACACTCCAAATTCTTCTCGACGCCAACCCCTCGTATTGTTTTCTCCTTTGGCATTAACGGGGATCTCGAAGTTGAGCAAAGGTCTACGTGAATCCGGAATCGAAACCTTAACCAATCGAATTCCCTTTTCTCGGGTAAGACTTGCTTTGAAATTCCAGCATTCAAGTTCTGGGTATTCCTTGATTGGATATTCTCGGGATTCAGCAGCACTACACAGTCTGTACTGATATTGTTCTGGAAATGGAAACATCTCATTGTTGACCCATCGGCAAAATCCAAGGACTTTCGTCCAACTGATTCCCGTTATGGGCTGCATCGCCGTTCCGGACTGAAAACGTTCCCCCGTTCCTAACATCTTGCTAACGTATAGTTGATATTCGGCGCGAGTGATATACCGTTGCATGATTTCTCGGTTCTCATCGATTCGCACCAGTTTGCTCAATCCCCTAGAGAGCTTCACTCGGGCGGCGAGAGAGGCTATTTCTGGCTCTGTTGATTCCAGCCCGGCTTCCAGCTTATCTTTAAGCTGTTCCCGAAGTTCCGGTTCGACGCTCAACCCTTCCTCCTCGCAATCGAGAGCCAGTTTCAAGGCATTGATACTGGGGTTGGCATCCGCCAACACCGCCCGAATCAGAGGGGTTGCATCGCTTTGTGCCGCATACAAGCGGATGGTTTCATCCCACCAAGGATCGTCCATGCGTTCTGTCAGGATCTGCTCTTGATTTGACTCCTTGATTTGAACCGCAGCTAAATATTCCTGAAAACTCTTGTGAGCGAATTCGTAAACGCCGTTCTCCCGTTCCACCAATAACCCACTTTCTTGTTCCACTCGCTCTAAAAATGCTGTTGGGGTTTCGCGATCGCCCGCGACTTGGAGCAGTTCGTCTTTAATGAAAGCACTGCCCTCCTCGATGGTAAATTCGCGAGTGTTCCCCTGCATTAATGCCAGTGCCAGCACTTGCAGGACGGCTTTCTGCTGTTCGGCGCTCAAGCGATGGGTAAGGGGAATCCCCTTAGCTTCTCGCCGCCGTCCCAGCAATACATCGCAGATTTCCGCGTAGAGTTCTACCCGTCGTCCCGGTAACGCGCCGCGATAACAGTGGACCGTGGCAATCATCGTCAGGAGCAAGGGGTTGAGCGCCATTTTAGCCAAAGAAAGACTGTTGCGGATGCGATTGATGAGATCGTCGGCTTGGGTTTGGGCTGCATCGCGCACGCCGGGATCGTCGCGACCCAACCGCCTCGCAATCTCGCTTTGCAGGTACCAGTTTTGGACGAATTGCTGCATCTGGTTGAGATTAAACGGTTGCACTTCCAGAATTGTGACCCCTTCTACGGGGGCATCCTTAAACCCAAAGGGTCGCGAGGTCAGGATAAAGCGAGCCTTGGGATAATCTCGAATCTGCTCGGACACCCAGCGACTCACATTCCGGCGCTGGGTTTGATCGGCGACTTCATCCAGTCCGTCCAACATCACCAAACAATACTGGCGACGCAACATATCCTTAAACCACCGATCGGGCGGGTCGAGTTGTTTGATAGACTCTTGCTGTTCGACGAGATTTGCCAAGTTCGGGTTATTGGACGCGATCGCTTGCCCAACATCTCGCAGGTAGATGGGGATGGGAATCAGAACTGGGGCAGTTTCAGGCTGTTTCCCTTCGGCATAGATGAGGGTTAAATGTTCGAGGAGCGTGGTTTTTCCCGACCCGGGCGCTCCAATGACCGCCATGCTGGAATAGGTCGGGTCGCGATCGCTTCCCGCCTCTAAAAAATCCCAAATGCTCGAGCCCGACGACCCATCACTCTCTCGAACCATGGCAGTCGAAATGCGTTCGGCACTCTCCGGCGCGACTCGCAACGGGACGAAGACCTTTTCCAAATCCAAGACGAACGGGCCCTTTGTTTTCAATCCTTGGGTGCGATAGTCGCGACATCTATAAATTAGGCGCTGGTAATATTTGTTGGCAAATCCCACGCGATCGATGGCGCGATCGGCTCTGTTAGTCAATGCGAGAGCCAATTTTTCCCCTAGTTTGTTCGTCCACTTTTTCAAAACTTTCATAAAGCCTTCCCCAAAACTGCTCAACAAGCCAAAGCCTACGGAGAGCGCTCCGGCAGTGAGGGCTTTGGGAATGTCGTTTAGTAATAAGAAGACAAGTGCAAAACCACCACTCCCCGCAAACAGAGTATTCGCAATCCGTTTTTCTAAAGTCTTTTCTGGGGGTTGGGGCGATGGCTGGCTCATGGCAGTCGAAGACGTGATAACGTTCTTTTAATTTACCATTGCTGACCGAGAGCGATCGCTCGACATGATGAGACTTAAGATTTACAGTACAGTCAAAAAGTAAATCCATCAAGAATTGTCTTGAGCAATGCTTAATTATGTTTGGTTTGGCTTAATGTTTGTGTCGGTCGTCGTGGCGATCGCCACCGATGCGATCGATGGAATCAATGGCGTAACTGCTCAAATCGATCCCGCAACTGGAGAAGCGGTTTTAAGTAAAATTGAGTCCGTCACCGATGCCGCCATTAACAGTGCAGAATTAGCTG
>JBFRWJ010000613.1:0-5763 GCA_051439525.1 Spirulina sp.
CCAATGGGGAGCTTGTGGTAAAAGTCCGGAAGTGAATGCCTTACAAGATTTACTGGTTTATTGCTTGCGAGGACTCGCCCCAGTTGCGTTGAAAGCACGAGAATTCGGCATTTCTACGCGGGAAGCAGATATTTTTACGGCAAAAGCGCTTTTTGCTACCATGACCAATGTGAATTTCGATCAAAAGCGCTTTGTCAGTTATCTGCATACCTGTCTGGATCTGCGAAACGAGTTAAAACAAGCCTGTGCCGATCGAAGCGAAGAATGGCCGGAAATCTCTAATTTCATGCCAGATTTTTCCGCAAGTTTGGTGGAACAAGGTCAAAATGCCTCCCTCGAACTGATCGATCGCAGCCAAGGCAACCCCGATATTTTTGCCCTCAAACTCACGGTTTTATATGGGGTGAAAGGCATGATTTCCTATGCCTTCCTCGCCTATGAATTGGCAGAGGAAGACGATCGCATCTACCAATTCACCTATGAAGCCCTCGCCGCCATTTCCCGCAGCGATCTCGAACTGCCCGACTGGGTAGATTTAGCCTTACAGGTGGGAGAATTGAACCTGTTGGCGATGAAACTCCTCGACGCGGGTCACGTTAACACTTACGGGCATCCCGTCCCCACCTCCGTGCCTTTGAACGCCACACAAGGGAAAGCCCTTTTGGTATCGGGTCACGATATCAAATATCTGGCTGCTATCTTAGACCAAACCGCCAAAACCGACATCAACGTTTATACTCACGGGGAATTATTACCCGCCCACGGCTACCCGCGTTTAAAAGAAAAATACCCCCATTTCTACGGTCACTACGGCACCGCCTGGCAGAATCAAACCAAAGATTTTGCTAAATTCCCGGGGGCGATCGTCGTCACCACCAATTGTTTGATGCCCCCCCACGAAAACTACGAGGAAAAACTCTTTAGCGTCGGTGCCGTAGGATATAGCGGTTTAACTCATCTGCAAGAGATGAACGGAATTCCAGATTTTAGTCCCGCCATCCAAAAATCCCTCGATCTCCCCGGCTTTAGCGAAGACGAACCCGCACGGGAAGTCACCGTCGGATTTGCGCGCAATGCCGTGATGAGTGTGAGCGATCGCGTCATCGAAGCGGTCAAAGCCGGACAAATTCGCCATTTCTTCCTCGTGGGCGGTTGCGACGGGGCAAAACCCGATCGCAACTATTACACGGAATTCGTGGAAAAAGTCCCGGAAGATTGCGTCGTCCTCACCCTCGCTTGCGGCAAATTCCGCTTTTTCGACCAACAGTTGGGAGACATTGGCGGCATTCCCCGCTTATTAGATATCGGACAGTGTAACGATGCCTATTCCGCCATTCAAATCGCCCTCGCGTTAGCCGAAGCCTTCGACACCGACGTGAATTCCTTGCCCTTATCCATGATTCTCTCTTGGTACGAGCAAAAAGCGATCGCCGTGTTACTCACCTTACTCTATTTAGGCATCAAAGATATCCGCTTGGGCCCGACTTTACCTGCCTTTCTCACTCCCAATGTTTTCAAACTGCTTTCCCAACAATACAACCTCCAAGCCATTACGACTCCCGAGGCAGATTTAGCAGCGTGCCTTAATCAATGAACAATGAACAATTATCAATGAACAATGAGGAGAAAGCCAATAACCAACAACCAACAACCAATAACCAACAACCAATAACCAACAACCAACAACCAACAACAAAACATGTCAGTCAATACCCTAAGCATTAACGGACAAGATATTGCCGTTGAAGAAGGAAAAACAATTTTGGATGCAGCCAAAGAAGCCGGCATTCGCATTCCCACCCTCTGTCATCTCGATGGAGTTTCTGATGTCTCAGCCTGTCGCATGTGTTTGGTGGAAGTGAAAGGCGTTCGGAAATTACTCCCCGCTTGCGTCACGGAAGCGACTGAAGGCATGGAAGTCGAAACCCATACCCCCAAACTTGAAGAATATCGGCGCATGAACGTTGAATTGCTCTTCGCTGAAGGCAATCACGTCTGTTCGATCTGCATTGCCAATAATAACTGCGAATTGCAAGATCTTGCCGTAGAACTCGGGATGGATCACACCCGCTTTCCCTATCAATTTCCCGATCGCGGTATTGATATTTCTCACTCTTCCTTTGGCATCGATCACAACCGTTGCGTCCTCTGTACTCGCTGCGTCCGCGTCTGCGATGAAATTGAAGGGGCGCACGTTTGGGATGTCGCCAACCGGGGGGCGTCTTCCTATATTGTTTCCGGCATCAATCAACCTTGGGGAGAGGTTTCCGCTTGTACTTCCTGCGGAAAATGCGTCGATGCCTGTCCTACGGGATCCATCTTCCGCAAAGGCACCACCACCGCCGAGAAAACCCGCGATCGCGAAAAACTCGAATTTCTCGTCAATGCCCGGGAAAAACGCGAATGGGCAAGGTAACAGTCACCACCTCACCACCTCACCAGTGAGGGAGCGATCGGGTGACAGAAAACAGTGACCAAGTATTAGTTTTTAGGAGATTTCAACATGGCAAAAGTAAGATTGGCAACGGTATGGTTGGCGGGATGTTCGGGCTGCCATATGTCCTTTTTAGATATGGATGAATGGCTGATCGAATTGGCGCAATATGCCGATGTCGTTTACAGTCCCGTGGGCTGCGATTTGAAAGAATATCCCGAAAATGTTGATGTTTGTTTGGTGGAAGGGGCGATCGCCAACGAAGAAAATTTGGAACTCGCCTATCTCATTCGCCAACGGACAAAAACCGTGATTTCTTTCGGAGATTGTGCCGTTACGGCTAATGTTCCTGCCATGCGAAATATGCTCGGAGGCAGCGAACCCGTTCTCAGACGCGCTTATTTAGAATTGGGCGACACGACCCCGCAATTGCCCCACGAACCCGGTATTGTTCCCGAATTATTAGATCGGGTTATTCCTCTCCACGAAGTTATTCCCGTGGATATTTTTATGCCCGGTTGTCCCCCTGATGCCCACCGCATTCAAGCCACCATCGAACCCCTACTCAAAGGCGAACAACCCCACATGGAAGGGAGAGAAATGATAAAATTTGGCTAATACTCATTCTTTCTCCAAATTCATGCAAATTTTTCACCATCTGCGATCGCGCTTCGGGATTTTCACCATGGTTGTATTGGCAACTTCAATGACAATTCCTCAACCTGCCAAGAGTCAACAAATTCCCGATCGCTCTCCTGCCAATCCTTATCCCGAGGAAGTTACGAGCCGATTTATTAACAGTTGCGTGAGTTCGGCAACCCAAGTGGAACTTTCCGAAGCAATGGCGCGATCGGCGTGTCAGTGCATGATTTGGCAATTCCAAAACCGCTATAGTTTGGAAGATTTTGCTACCCTTCCCCAGCGCGTCTCTCAAGATCCGCAACTTTCCCAAGAATTCGTGCAAATTGTTCGTTCTTGTTCTCCCACACCGAACAGTTAACAGTTATCAGTTAACAGTTATCAGTTAACAGTTATTAGTGAAGACAGTCCCAAAATGGGAGTTTCTTCTCCAAAATGAAGAGTGCGGGATCGAGAACGAAGGGCGAAGGATTGAGTAAACAAGACTAGGTTTTTTAGCCATTACTCATTACCCATTACCCATTACCCATTACCCATTACCTCAAATGTCTAAAACTGTTGTTATCGATCCCGTCACTCGTATTGAAGGTCACGCGAAAATATCCGTCTTTTTAGACGATGCGGGAGAAGTCGAAAATGCTCGCTTTCACGTCGTCGAATATCGAGGATTTGAAAAGTTTTGCGAAGGTCGTCCTTTTACAGAAATGGCGGGAATTACCGCTCGTATTTGCGGAATTTGTCCCGTCAGTCATTTATTGGCTGCGGCAAAAACTGGCGATAAAATTCTCGCGGTCAAAGTTCCGAGGGCGGGAGAAAAATTGCGTCGCATGATGAATTTAGGACAAATTACTCAATCTCATGCTTTGTCCTTTTTCCATCTCAGCAGTCCGGACTTTTTATTAGGATGGGATAGCGATCCCGCCAAGCGCAATGTTTTCGGTTTAATTGCTGCCGATCCGGATTTAGCACGGGCAGGAATTCGCCTGCGTCAGTTCGGACAAACCGTAATCGAAATATTAGGCGCAAGGAAGATTCATGCGGCTTGGACGGTACCGGGAGGCGTGCGATCGCCCCTTTCGGAAGAAGGACGCGCTTGGATTCGCGATCGCCTGCCCGAATCCTTTGAAACCACCCACAAAGCGTTAAATATTTTTAAAGAACTCCTTGACAAATTTACCATCGAAGTGGAACAATTCGGCAAATTTCCTTCTCTATTTATGGGTTTGGTGACCAAAAAAGGAAATTGGGAACATTACGACGGACATTTGCGTTTTAAGGATAGCGAAGGTAATATCGTCGCCGACCATCTCAGCGAAGATGATTATCAAGAGTTTCTCGGAGAAGCCGTTGAGAAATGGTCTTATTTGAAGTTTCCCTACTATAAACCTTGGGGATATCCTGAAGGCATTTATCGCGTCGGACCTTTAGCGCGTTTGAATGTTTGTGAAGCGATCGGAACCGAAGGCGCAGACCGAGAATTAGCCGAATTTCGCCAACGAGGGGGTAATATCCCTACCTCTTCCTTCTTCTATCATTATGCCCGTTTGATCGAGATTCTCGCTTGTTTGGAGGCCATTCAACAATTAATTGACGACCCCGATGTGGTCTCGAATCGAGTCCGCGCCGAAGCCGGAATTAACGAACTCGAAGCGATCGGCGTGAGCGAAGCCCCCCGAGGGACTTTATTCCATCATTATCAAGTCAATGAAAATGGATTAATTCAGAAAGTGAATCTGATTATCGCCACGGGACAAAACAATTTAGCCATGAATCAAACCGTGACGCAAATTGCCAAACATTACATTCATAATAATGACATTGCCGAAGGTTTTTTAAATCGCGTTGAGGCAGGAATTCGCTGTTTCGATCCCTGTTTGAGTTGTTCGACTCACGCCGCCGGACAAATGCCATTACATATTGAATTAATTGCCGCCGATGGGACGGTAATTCAGGAAAAATATCGAAACTAAACTTTCTGTCGGGCGGGCAGAAGATGACGCAATAGTCACAATTTACTCCGAATCTCTGCCCCCTTCCCCATATATCTTGGAGAGCGTAGAGATTTATAGCATTTTGCTGGGCGATCGCAGTAGCATCATCTTGCTCTATCGTGAATAATAGAGGAAATTGTCTGTCGATCGTTTATAATTTGACTATGCCTACTTATCCGGGGATATCTAGCGAAGCCTTTAAACATCCTCTCGACTCTCAAGCCGAAACAACTCTCCGCAGCTTGCCGGGATTTGATTTGCTCGCCAAGAACTTTGTGGAATATTTCCACGAACGTCCTTGGCAAATTTATTTTTTGGGAAACAGCATTCAAGTCGGTCCCCGCCAGTATTCTACTCTCTACGGCATTTTCCGCGAATGCGTGCGGGATTTGAGTTTGGCGACGGAACCCCAAATCTTCGTTGCCCAAAATCCCCTCGTTAACGGCTTTTCCTTGGGTCGAGACAATCCTTCTTTGGTGATAAATTCCGGTTTATTAGACTTACTTAATGAAGCAGAAACTCGTACTGTTATTGCCCACGAACTAGGACATATTAAATGCGATCACAGTGTCCTCACTCAGATGGCAATTTGGGCGATACAGGCCGCGCAATTCTTGGGAGATGTTACTTTAGGATTGGGCAGTCTTTTGAGCACCGGCCTGATTTTTGCTTTTTACGAGTGGCGGCGCAAAGCAGAAT
>JBFRWJ010000614.1:0-23439 GCA_051439525.1 Spirulina sp.
TAAAAAGAATGCCGACCCCAAACGCGGGGAAATTGAAGAAGATTCGCGCTTTAAATACGACAAAGATTTCATCAAGAATAATATCCTCTCAGCCTTTCTTAATCGTGTCCTCGACGCTCTGGCACGATTGCCCGAGGAAGGCATAGACACCACTGCCACCAAAACAGCCTTTGAAGAAGCGCGGCGGCAAAACAATCACCTCCTCATTTTCTGCGAGGATATGGGACTGGTTGAAGCAGAAGGAGTGCGAACCCCCATCAAGGACATCTACGATCGCCTCTTATGGTGGTATCAGCACGAAAATGGGGTTCTTTCCTTCGTTGGGGAGCGGAAAGTTTGGGAAGACCAAATCCACCCGTGCGACAAAAATATAAAAGCTATTAATCAGTTAACTCCCCGACTCAAGGCATTATTCCCTCGAGCCCAACGAGGACGGACGAACTCGGGGAGTTATATCGAAGGAATTTCCTTCTTGCCCGAAAAAGCCCAAATCATCAGCACTCCCTTCACGCAAGAGATAGCAAACCCAGATGATGAGGGCGATACAGAAGATTTAGACCATCGTCACACCGTCTTCACGTCATCGTCACGATCGAGCGATCGTGCTTCACGCTCCAGTGATGATGAAATGGAGTCCGTGCAGCACCGTGAAGACGGCGTGAAGGGACAAACGATTCCGAAAACCCTTACAGAGAAAGAGATTCCCGAAAAGCGTGAAGCAGTGAAGCAACAACAGGGGGAAAACGAAGAACTCATCATTCAATGCCAACAATATATGGAGAGTTGTCAATCTCTTGACGAGTATCACGAGGTCAAGAACGCCGATATTTTTGACAAGGAAACTCGCGTGCAAGCATGGAGCATTCTCTCAACCGAGAAAAAGACTCAAATCAATCGATGGATTCAAGAGCGGGATATCGCCTCAGCTCTAGCCGATTTTGAGTTTTGCGAAGACTTGGAGGTTTACACCACTCTGACGCAAATGTACAAGCCGGATGTTTTGCAAGCTGCTTTCGAGCAATTGTCCCCAGATGAACAAGCCCAAATCGATCGCCTTCGTCAACCCGTGCCAGAACTTGAAAACTGTAACGGATTTCAAGTGGGCGATTTTTGTCTCTACCGCCGCGATAAAAATCTAGGTATCGGGGAAGTCATCGCTGTTGTCCCCGATAACATCACGGTCAAATTCAAACAGGGGATATTTAACCCACATTCCGCACGTCAAGATGTAACACAAAAGGTTACAGCCTACATTCCGCACTTCAGAATGAAGTACGGAAAAATACATAATCAAAAAGAAGAAAAACTGACCTAAAAATGGGTGGAAAAAAAACGAGAAAGCACGAGAAACCTTTTTGGAGAAAAAAGAAGAAAAAAGAGAAGCAGAAAATGGAAGAACTAATGTCCCCCGTGAGACAAATCCTAATCCGTTGAGAATGATCGCTTTGACCACAAGTCCGGCTGTTATTTTTTCTCAATAATCTTTTTGATAAGTTTTTCTAATTCTCTCATTTTTTCTCATCTTTTTGAATAAGCATTTTTGCTCACTCTCCTTCGGACGAATTCGTCACTTTTTGTGCTACATATTGAAGTGCGGAATGTGGGTAACAATCTCACCGTTTCAATACATCTATCGTTGGATTGGTTGGGGGAATCCTTGATTTTTCGTGACTGAGAATCCTAACTTGTAATAGTTTGTAATATTTCCCTTACTTACTGAAATGACCCAAACGGGGAAAGCGCGAGGTACGCTCCCGAGGGAGGAGATAGGGAACGGGAATATAATTTTTAACATTATTGGCAATAAAGCCGAGAACCGAAGCCCCAGAAATTTTTAAATTTTCGATCGCCTTATTGAGAAGAGTGCGATCGGTTTTTTCCAAGCGAACCACCAGAATAATCCCATCAGATTTTGCGGCTAAAATGTGGCCGTCTGCCAACCCGACAAGGGGAGGAACATTATAAATCACCAGATCGAATAAACCTTGAAACTGTTCGCTTAAATACTGCATTTTTGCAGAAGATAATAACTTCACCGGATCGATCGTGGTTTGTCCGGCACAGAGGAAAAAGAGATTTTCTTCGAGGGGGAATTGTTGGATCGCATCATTTAAACTCAGATCGCTTTGTAAAATATCGCTGAGTCCGAAATGGTTTTGTAATCCCAAACGCAAGTGGAGTTGAGGCTTTCGCAAGTCTGCGTCAACTAATAAAACCCGCCGATCCATACTCGCAGCCGTTTCGGCCAATTGGCGAGCAATAGTTGATTTTCCATCTCCCGGTGCAGCCGAGCCAATGGTAATAGAACGACTCGTTCCCAACAGATCGATATTGGTATAAAGAGAACGAAAAGATTCTAAATAAGCCGGAGGATAGTGGGGTTTGGGAAAATCAGAAGGCACGAGTAATAAATGGTTTTTTTCCGCCAGTTTTTCTAATTTTTTCTCGTATTTTTTGAGCTTTCTAAAGGTGGGAATCGAGCCTAACAATCTTAATTTGGTTGCATTTCTCACTTCTTCTGGGGTATGATAAACCGAGTGCAAAATCTCGACGATAAAACCCAACCCGACTCCCAACAGAGAAGAGAGAATAACTGCGATCGCCAGTTGGCGTTTGGTATTGCCACCTTTAAACGACATGGGCATCCCATTGGGGAATTTCCAAATGTCGGGTTCTTGAATGAGCATCCAAGGAATCGTGTTTTGAGAAGCGTCTAACTGCAAACCTTCTCGCTTTTCTAAAAATGTTCTCAAACTTTCTGATGCGACCGCAAGTTCCCGCTCGAGATCGGTATAGCGGCGCAAAACTCTGGGAAAGGTATCCAAGCGATTTTGTAATTCTTGTTCCGTGGCTTGAATATAGTTAACTCGTGCTTCTAAATCGCGAATTTTGATCGCGAGACTGGCTAAAATTTTATTGGCTTCTTGGGTTAAAGTTTGCTTTAAATTCCTTCGTCTTTCATAAAGAACCTGCATGCGAGGACTCTCTTCTTTAAATTGTACCGATTCTGTGGCAATCTTGGCTTCAACTGCTTGGAGTTGAGAAATTAGCACGCCGTAAGCCTGTTGTGTTGCGATACTTTGTAAGAGGAGGGGCATGGGATTTCCCAAGTCAATTTGGACTTTCAGACTGTCATGATTCGCTTTAGCTTCTTCTAATTGAGCTTGAGTATTAATGCGCTGATTGCTTAAATCTCGCGCTTGAGCTGCTAGGTCTTTAGCGGTTTCTTCAGGGTAATTGACGTGATAGCGTTCGCGCAATTGTTGCAATTGCTTTTGGAAGTCATCGACTCGATCTTTTAAGTCGGGTAACTGCCGATCGATATGTTCGATGCCTTGTTTGAGACTATTTAAACGTTCTTCTAAAGAATATTCTAAATAAACATCTTTAACTTGTTCTAAAATAAAGATAATTTTCTCGGGATCGGCATCCCCATAGCTGACTTCTAAAATTTTAGTCCCTTCAAATTTTCCATCTTTTTCATATTTAATGCGATCGAGGGCTAAATTTCGATTTAAATCGCCGATTTTAATATCGGGATACTGGATTTTTATTTTTTCGAGTAACGGATTTAAAATCTTGGGACTTTTTAACACGCGAATTTGGGTTTCGTAGTCTACCAAATCGGAACGACCGACTCCTTCTCTTGATAATTCGGTAGCGCTCGTCCCGCGAGTTCCACTCTGAGCCAAGAGAGACAAGCGAGCCAAACGACCTTCTACGGTAACGGGTTCGACTAAAACCTGAAACGAGCCTCTAAAGGCTTCAGAAACTTTCTTGGATTCTAAAAGAATTGACACTCCCGTAACGGATGCTAAAATTCCCGACACCAGCACCATAATCCACAAACGGCGGCGAAAAACGGAAAACAGCCATGCTAAATCCAGATTATTTTCTTCTCCTTTTTGAGTGGGAATCAAAGATGAAGGAGATAAGGAATACTCAGAGGATTCTGACGAAAAAAAAGGATAGTCTGGTTTTTTTGTCATGGATGGGATTGGGGATCTGGGGTTAGTGGTTGGGGAATTGGGAATTGGTGTAACCCATAATAATTGATAACGAATAACCAACAACAAATAACCAACAACAAATAACAAATAACAAATAACAATTTAATCGGGAAAATCAACAATTCCTAGGGTTTCCAAGATGCTGAAAATGCGAGAGGGAATGGAAAAAACGGCTAGGGCACCGGCTCCTGGAGCAAAAAAGGTGTTTAGGGCATCGGAAACTTGTGCATTGCGATTTCGCCCTACTAAAATGATATCGTTTTCTTTCAAAATAGGATTGCTCTGTTCGTTGACCGTGGCTCGGGCGATATCGACGGCCAATTCTCGAGAGATGACCGTTCCGTCGGGATTGAGACGAATAAGGCGCACGTTTTCCCGAAAAGCCCGATCGCGATTGAATCCGCCCGCGACCATCAAGGCTTGATTGAGAGTGGTATTGAGGGGAACCTCAACTAATCCGGGTTCTTGCACTTCCCCGACAATGCTCACTCTCATAGAATCCGGAGCAAATTGAGCGTCGGCCAGTTCGCTCACTTCGGCGGCGGAAGAGCGAACGGCTTCGGGGACGATAATGGTATCTCCTTCTTGTAATGGCGTATCTTGAGCAATATCGCCGGCTTGCAGGAATTCCCAAAGATTGATGGGAATAATTTGCTCGCTGCCCGTTTTGGTGGGACGACGGATGGCGATGTTGCGAATATCGGCGGTCATTTCGATGCCCCCTGCTTCTTCTAAGGCTTGCGTTAGGGTGGGGATGCCTCCTGTCAGTCCCGTTGCACCGCCCCCCGATAGTGCCGTCCCAACGATATTGTAAGACCCCGGACGCTTGACGGCACCCACCACCGACACGGTACGCCCGGTTCTCACATCCGCAGAAAAATTGAAGGTTGCCAGTTGACGGAGATGGGAGAGATCGATATCGGGTCGCAGGGGAACGAAAATGGTATCTCCGTCCCGCAGGGTCAGATCCACTGTCCGATCGCCAGTTTGCAAGATGTTTTCTAAATCCACTTCAAAAACGCGATCGCTGCCTTGGCGCAGGCTGCGGCGACGGAGTTGAATGCGGCTGATATCGGCACTGAGGGTCACGCCTCCCGCTTCTCGTAAGGCGGCGGTAAGGGTGGGATGCTGCACCCCCGGATTATCCCCGGCACCGCCGATCAAGCCGACGCTAAAGGATCCCGGATTGGTCACTTCCCCCGCGACAACCACATTCAGGGGACGGGAGTTGAGCAGGCGAATGGTGACTAAAGGGCGTTTGAGGTGGACGGCGTATTGGCGGGCGATCGCGTTGGTGGCTTCTTCAATGGTCAATCCGGCAACGGATACGCCGCCAATGAGGGGGAGAAAAATTACGCCATCGATGGGAACTTGGTAAATGCCGCTATATTGGGGGACTTCAAAAATATCAATGGTGAGCCGATCGCCGCCTCCCAATAAATATTCTCCGTCCAAGCCGCGATTGGGAAGGGAGGGGGAGATGGGAAGGGAAGGGGAAACGGGAAGGGAGGGGGAGATGGGGATGCAGTCGGGACAATCTTCTTGGGGTTGTCCTTCTAAAAGGGGAATTTGCCCTCGAGCGGGAGAATCGAGGAAAAGAGCCATCCCGCCCCAAGCGGCGAGTAAAGTTAGGGAGAAGGTTGGTAAAAATACTCCGTTCATGGCGATCGCAATCCTCGACTAAAGCGCTCGCAACCCATTCTAGCTAAAATATTGGTTGGTTAACTGCTATTGACGCGATCGCGACTCCCCCATCCCTATGAACCCAGACAACTCGCTTTTTACCCATCTCAGTCAAACCCTCAGCCAGCTCATTGTCGGTCAGGAAACCGTCGTGCGACAATTGCTCGTGGCTTTGCTCAGTGGGGGTCACGTCATTATTGAAGGGGTACCGGGGACGGGCAAAACCCTGCTGGTGAAATTGCTGGCCAAATTGATCCGCGCTGATTTTCGTCGGGTTCAATTAACCCCCGATATTCTGCCTTCGGATATTTTGGGGACGAATATTTTCGATCTCAACAGTCGCAACTTTACTCTGAAAAAGGGCCCGATTTTTACGGAAGTTCTCCTCGCTGACGAAATTAACCGCACCCCGCCCAAAACCCAAGCGGCACTTCTCGAAGCCATGGCGGAACAACAAGTTACCCTCGATGGGGAGACTTTGCCCCTACCCGAGTTATTTTGGACGATCGCCACGCAAAACCCGTTGGAATTTGAAGGAACTTATCCTTTGCCCGAGGCTCAGTTGGATCGCTTTTTATTTAAACTACAAATCGATTATCCCGATCCCCAAGCGGAAAAACGGATGCTGTTGAACGTTCAGAAAGGATTACCCGTCCACCGCGCGAATTTGCTCGAAATCGATGCGATCGCTCGGGTCGAAGAAATTCTCAAGGCGCGAGGGGCTGCAGAGCGGGTGAAGATCGACGAGCGCGTTTTGGATTATTTGTTAGCATTGGTACAGAAATCTCGAACTCTGCCGGATTTGGCTTTGGGTGCATCTCCTCGGGCGGCAGTGGCATGGTTGCAAACCAGTAAAGCACAAGCCTGGTTATCCGGACGGGATTTCGTCACGCCGGATGATATTAAAGCGATCGCGGCACCGTTATTGCGCCATCGTTTTATCCTCAAACCCGAAGCTCAATTAGATGGGGTACAAGTCGAAGGCATTATTGCGTCTTTACTCAAACAAGTCTCTGTCCCTCGCTAAGAGAGTCTCGGGTGCGGGAGTTGAGTTCTTAAGGAATTAAAAATATGGGATTTTTGAGTCAGTTTTTGACGGTTATCGCCAGTTTATTCCGGAGTCCGAAACCCAATCTTCGGGGGTTGCAACCCTCGCCCGCTTTGACTCCCGCTCCCGTCCCCGCTCCCCTGCCAGAGAATGAGACCGAGCGCTTGCAAGCGCTTCGGGACTACAATATTCTCGATACTCTCCCCGAGCAAGATTTTGACGATCTGACCACCATTGCCGCTCAAATTTGCGGCACCCCCATTGCTCTAATTAGTTTGGTCGATCGCGATCGCCAGTGGTTTAAGTCTAAGGTGGGAGTGGCAGCAGAAGAAACCCCCAGAGATGCGGCATTTTGCGCTCATGCCATTCTCGAACCCCAAAAGGTGATGGTAATCCCTAATGCTCTCGAAGACGAGCGATTTCAGCGCAATCCTTTGGTTTTGCAATATCCCAATATTCGCTTTTACGCGGGTGCTCCTTTGGTGACTCCCGATGGGTATTCTGTGGGGACGTTATGTACCATCGATCGCCAGTCTCGAACCTTGACTCCAGAACAATTAAATGCCCTGCAAGCTCTCAGCCGTCAAGCGATCGGACAAATGGAACTGCGGCGCAATATTCGCAGTTTAAAGGAGGAGATTCAGCAGAGAGAAAAAGCCGAGCAATCTTTGGCACGCTCTGCCCGAGAACTCCAGCAAGCGATGACGGATTTGCAACAAACCCAAGTTCAGTTAATTCAAAGTGCAAAAATGTCCAGTTTGGGAGAACTGGTGGCTGGGATTGCCCATGAAATTAACAATCCTGTCAGTTTTATTCACGGGAATTTAGCGCATTTGGATCGCTACGCGCGAGATATTCTCGAGATTCTGGAAGATTATCAGGCGAATTTATCCGATCGTTCTCCAGAACTCAAAGCGAAAATCGATGATGAGGAAATGGAATTTTTAGCGGAGGATTTGCCCCAAGTGGTGAAATCCATGCGATCGGGCACCGAACGCATTCGCGAAATTGTGAAATCCCTGCGCAATTTTTCCCGTTTGGATGAATCGGAACTCAAAGCCGTCAATTTACATGAAGGACTCGACAATACGCTTACGATCTTAAACAATCGGCTCGAGGCTGGCGAGAATTTAGCGGCGATTGCCGTAGTTACAGAGTATGGAGAATTACCTCTCGTCCAATGTTATGCCGGACAGATTAACCAGGTTTTTATGAATATCCTGAACAATGCGATCGATGCTTTACAAGAACGGCGTCAGAGGTTACAAGAGGGCGAATCTCCCCGCAATGATGGGAGTCTGCCCACCATTTGCATTCGGACTGAATGCGTCGAAAACGAGGGAGTGGCCATTCATTTTGAGGATAATGGTTCGGGAATTCCCGAAGAGATTCAAGATCGCATTTTCGATCCCTTTTTTACCACGAAACCCGTCGGTCGCGGTACGGGTTTGGGATTGTCGATTAGCTATCAAATTATTGTCGAGAAACATCGGGGAGGGTTACAATGCCGATCGCAACGCGAACGCGGTGCAAAATTTAGCATTACCATTCCCGTAGAATTTACCAAAAAATAGGGTTTCAAGCCCCGCCCTTCCTAGGCGGCTTTTCTTTTCGATATCAGTTTTCCAACCCAAAAATCTATGCTACATCGTCCAACTCACCAACAGCATTTACGAGTCGATTGAGGGCAACTTCGAGTTTGGCGCGCGTACAAGCTATGTTAACTCTCGCAAAACCAGTCCCTTCGACACCAAATGCGTGTCCTCTTGTCACAGCCCATTTTGCCCGATCTCTAAGAAATGCCGTCAGCTCGTCGGGAGACATACCGAGTTGTCTAAAATCTAGCCATAGCAAAAATGTTCCTTCCGGCTCGACTAATTGGATGTTAGGGATCGATTTGAGAGAGTCTCTAACTAATTTCACGTTCTCCTCTAGATAGACTAAGACTGCGTCTAGCCACGCTTCTCCATGACGATAAGCTGCTTCCATGGCTACACTCGCAAACGCATTATTTTTATTGACAGTCAATCGACTGTTCTCAATTTGCATTTTTTGACGTTTCTCATCATCTGGAATGACAGTGAAAGCAGAGCAGCAGGATGCAAGATTGAAGCTCTTTGCGGGTGACAAACAGGTAATACAATTACTGGCATAATCCGAACCCAGAGAGGCAAATGGAGTGTACCTGTAGCCAGAGAAGGTAATGTCCCCATGAATTTCATCGGACACGACCAAAACATTATGGCGAGCACAAATATCCCCCAAAACTTGCAGTTCTTTTTGACTCCAAACGCGTCCAACGGGATTATGAGGATTACACAGATAAATCATCTTCGTGCGAGGCTCTGATGCCTTTTGTTCGAGATCGCGAATATCCATACGGTAATGACCGCCCTCTAGGATCAAAGGATTAGAAATTAAGGTTCGATTGTTCTCTCTCAAAATATCAAAGAAATCAAAGAACACCGGCGGTTGAACGATGACACCTTCGCCCTCTTTGGTAAATAAAGATGCTGCAATAGCTAGGGAATTGAGTACGTTTGGTGCGCGAAGAATGCAGCTTTCATCAACTTGCCAATCATGCCGCTTATCTAGCCATTGAACTAAGGCGGGAATCAATCCATCCGGTACGGCTTCATAACCGAATATACCGTGGTTCAATCGTTTTTGTAATGCGTCCAATACCTCTGGGGAAGCCGTAAAGTCCATATCGGCGACACCCGCAGCAAACAGTTTTTCGCCGCTATTTCCTAACACTCTCGGATGGAATTTTAGTGCAGGGACATCACGACGATTGATATCTTTGTCAAACGAAAAAAGCTCACCCGTGTCACTCATCTATGGATATCTCTCTCTATGAATATATAGTCTGCAATTGAGTTCATTTTAGCTAAGCTGTTATGCGTTTAAACCGCTTTTTTACGAGAGTTAATCAATAATTTTCCCAACAAATATCGAGGTTGCAGCTAACAGAAATATGTTGAACGATCGCATCTTCTCGATATTCCTTGGTTTGGTTTGAACCGTCTGGATAAATTCCCGCCGGATTGTGTACATTTGCATCAATCGGCGCTCCCCCACCAAATGTGCCAAAATAAATGCGGTCTTCCGGTTGATTCTGAAAATTTACAGACTCTCGAGATTCAATTTCGCTAGTAAATAACGTCGCTTCTCCATAAATTTTTTCTGCCTCTTGGATGGACATTCCCGCATGCACTCCTTCTGGAGTTTGAACGGTGGGATTATTCGTTTGTAGAAAAGTCACTAACGATTTATCTCCTAACGGCTGTCCGGCGGAATGTATAATATAAAATAAAGCCTTTCCATCTTGTCGTACCGCGATCGCATCAGCATCAACAATATAAGGAGATTCTAACACATACTCGACTTTTTCCCCTAAAACTTCCTTAACCTCTCCAAAAGTCATGCCAAATTTGACCGCTCCTATTCCCTCAGTAGAAATTAAATATTTGGGAACGATCGCGGGATCTTTAACGGGAGAAGATTGCCCTCGATCGGAAGTCGCGTTAGTGCAACCCAAGAAAAAGAGAAGACTGGATAAAGCCGCGATCGCTCTGGAAAACTCGAACATGAGATTTTGCCAATCCAAATGTTTGTCGCCATTATACTCAATCCCATGCAAACAAATATTAACTTTTTACTGCTAATCTGGCTAACCCTTGCTAAAGTTAACAAGGAAACCCCCTTGTACGGTCTCAAAGCAAAGGGAAAATGAGCATGGAAGTCAATCGCGATCGCTTTACTGAAATCATCCAAAAATGCGAATCCAGCACCATTGGGAAGCGTCTTCCCACGGCTCTCTACGTCCATATTAGCGCCCTTCCTGCCCTCGATCGCGCCCTGCAAGAATACGAAAATGATGCCCGACAAGCAAGCGAGCAAATTCAAGGGGCAACTCTGATTAAATTTAATACCGAACAACCGAAACTGTCCTATTTATTTTATCCCGATTTTGATACCGATCCTCACCCGGCTTTACAGGCTAGTATACAAGTCGATCTCAATACCCTAACGGCACGTTATCGCGACTATAGTACCTCGGAAAATCCGCCCATCCTCCATCGCAAGGAAACCTTTGTCACGGAGGATTATCCGCTTTATCAACTATTTGTTCAACTAACTTGCATTGAGGAAAGATTGGGACTCCTAGATAAGTCCGGATTTATCGGAACGCAACGAGAATGGTTGCAAAAGCTACACCGACGCGGCATAGATATTCACGGACATCAAGTAATCCAGAAAAAAGACAATCTGATCCTCACGCCCAATAATCTAACGCCCCGCATCGATCGCCATAAAGCCGCGATCGTTCGCAAACAACTTTCTCGCCCCGTGCGCGCGGCATTAGAGGCAGAATTATTTGTTCCGGAAACCACTTTTTTCGATTATGGTTGCGGGTATGGCGGCGACATCGAACGGATTGCCCAACAAGGTTATCCAAGTTCGGGATGGGATCCTTATTACCGTCCTGACGAACATCTTATCCCTGCCCAGATTGTTAATTTAGGTTATGTCATTAATGTTATTGAAAATTTAGCAGAAAGAGGAGAAGCATTAATTAAAGCATGGGAACTCACAAAACAAGTTTTAATTGTCTCCGCTCAAGTTTTAATTCGAGACAAAATTGACGGTCAACTTGCCTATCAAGATGGAATTATTACCCGTCGCAATACTTTCCAAAAATATTACGAACAAGAAGAATTAAAAACCTATATCGACCAAGTTTTAAGCGTTGATTCTATTCCCGTTGCTTTAGGGATTTATTTTGTGTTTCGCGATGAAAGCGAAGCCGAAAAATTCCGCGCCTCTCGTTTTCGATCGCGAGCCACAACTCCGAGAATTACAGTCAAAGTCAGAAAATTTGAAGACTATGCAGAAATGCTCGCTCCGGTCATGACATTTGTGACCGAAAGAGGACGATTGCCCGTCAAAGGAGAATTAGACGAAGAAGAAGAAATCTTAGAAGAATTTAAGACCTATCGACGGGCATTCCAACTGATTTTACAAGCAACGGATGAGGAAGAATGGGAAGCGATCGCGGAAAAACGTCGCCAAGATTTGAAGGTTTATCTGGCTCTCACTCGCTTTACCAAAAGACTGAAAGCAAGGGAATTAACCCCGCAAGCTAAAGAAGATTTTAAAGCCCTCTTCGGCAGTTATAAACAAGCCTGTTTGCTCGCAGATATGATGTTATTAACCGTTGGCGATTTAGAGAATATTTCTGACATTTGTCAAGAGAGTTCGCTCGGAAAAAAACAAAAACATTCCTTTCTCGTGCATATTAGCGCCTTAGAAAAACTCGCGCCTTTACTGCGTCTTTATGAAGGTTGTGCGAGTCGGACGATCGGGCGTTTAGATTCGGTTAGCGCGATCAAATTCCATCTCAATGCCCCCAAAATTTCCTATTTATATTATCCCCACTTTGATGAAGATCCCCATCCTGCTTTGGAAACGACCATGCAAATCGATTTGCGGGATTTAGAGGTAAAATATTGGGAAAGCGATCGCGATAATCCCCCCATTCTCCATGAAAAAGAGCGCTTGCTCGCTCCCGACTATCCCCATTATGAAAAATTCGCCCGTTTGACTCAACAAGCAAGAGATTGGGGCTTATTAGATGATAGAAACTTGATTCGCAAGCGTCAGGATTGGTTAAAACTTCTGCGCGATCGCTGCGTGACGCTCAAAAATTATCGCCTCTACTGGCGCAAAGACGCAGATCCCGATAAACTGAAAACATGGCAATTGGAGGTTGCCAAGCGACAGAGAAAGAACAGAGCACTCAAAAAAAGTGCTAAAAAAAAGGATCTGGCGCGATCGCCAAATCCACGAGCGAGTAGTACAACAATGAATTGAATTCACTTAACTTGCTTTCAAGTAACTTTAGTTCGCGCGAACTTGTTTCGCAAAAATGTCAACAAACCGTAGATAATTAATAAATAAGCCGTTGATTCCGCAAAAATGAGTAACGCTAAATAGACCTCGTTCATTATCTCTCCCTCCTTTCTCTTTTAATATTCTATTTTTAGAGATCGCTTAAGCTATTCACGTATCTTGGAGTTTTTATTTCTTTTCTTGCCTTGTTTCGATCGAGTAGAGAAAACAGGCAAAATCATTAATTTCATCTCCATACTTCTATTGTGTCATAAAAGAAAGATAAAGAAAAGAGGTATTTTTACCGAAACGATCTGGGGATTTTTCAGCATTGAGTCGGTTTTTGCTCATATTCGGATTCTGCGATCGCGCCCAAAGCCTCACCTGATATCTCTGCGTTCATGAAATTTAACAAAGGGAACGAAAAATTCTCTCTTTAAGAAAAGATTTGAAGAGGGAATGTGCTTATCTTGTTGAAAATCTGAGAAAAATCGGCAGACTTCGTAAACATGAAGAAATCGTAAGATCGCGATCGTATTTTATCGGTGGGTGTGAATTGGCTTCTCGGGTGAAAGCAATCGCGGCTTGTGTTGGATGTCTTGACTCATAGTCACATATACGTTAGTTTGGATAAATAATGAATTTAGATCGAGATTGACCTGATAAGATATTGTATGCCCAAGCTACCTAGAAAATTAACCCATTCTCCTTTTCGGTATCCCGGCGGAAAATTTTATGCTCGTAAACTGATCTTGAATTGTATTCCTCAACATGACAAATATTGTGAACCTTTTGCAGGAGGAGCATCAATATTTTTTGCCAAGCCTAATGTTCGCGAGGTAATTCTGAATGACAAAGATGCAGAAGTAATGAATTGCTATATTCAAATTAGAGATAATGTAGAAGAAATAATCGAGTTTATTCGAGATATTCCTGCAAGTAAAGAACTTCATACATTTTACAAGAATACTTTTAAGCCGAAAAGCAATTTGGAACGTGCTGCTCGTTGGTTTTACCTTAATCGTACATCATATTCGGGAATTATGAAACATCGCAATTGTTATTGGGGATATGGCGATAAATATTCTATGCGTCCTGAAAACTGGCCTCATCATTTAAAAACTACATCAGAACGACTTCAGAATATTAATTTATATTGTATGGATTTTGAAGACTTAATTAATTTGTTACCAAATGATTACTTTTTATTTATCGATCCTCCTTATTTTAATGCCGATCAAGATAAATTTTATACTTGTAGTTTTTCAATGGAAGATCATTATAGATTATGTCAAACCTTAAAAAACAATACCCATCGGCTTAGATTTCTTATTACTTATGATAACTCTGAAGAAATACGTTCTCTGTATAATTGGTGTGTTTCTATGCAAGATAATGAATGGAACTATACGATTAGCCGCACAGACGATCAGAGAAATAATAAAAAACGAAAAGACGGTTATAAAAGCAGTAGATATAAAGGTCGAGAGATTTTCATAACTAACTATAACCCCAATGATATTTTGAGTGTCCGTCCTTTGACTTTTAATACAAATAACTCTCAAAAACTTCAATCTCAGCAGACTAACACTGATTCAAAATTCATTCAACTTTCTCTCTTTTAGTTTAATAGAGCTTCTATATTTTCGATAGAAACCCAAGGCTGAAAGGGAAAACCTGTGTTGTTATCAAAATAAATACATGGATAATTGGGAATGAAATTGCAATATTCCATATTTAATTTCTCCAATTCATCAGGACAAGCCTTTCTAGTCAAGTTGCTCTTGGGATAAACCGCGAACAACTCTTTTGCTTTGCAAGCATTTACCGAATTGAATCAAGATATCCTGTTTCATATCCAATTCAGATAATCGAATTTGTGACCATTAGTCTACAGACTGACAGTCACATCGACTCAGTTATCCAGTGCGGCGAGCGCATTCTCTTCGTTCTAAAATACAAGTACGCCTTTATTGGCCCAACTCGTGCCTAATCCATTTCCGGGGATGAATCCCTAACTCGAACAGCCAGATTTTTCGTCGGACTTTCACAATCAACTCGTTGCAGCTTTAGCGAGAGATTTAGTTCCGTCTCTACTGCCAAAATATCGCGTTGTGACGGATAAGTGGGTCTATAAAATTACCGATTCGACATCCCTTGCGATCGCGCGACCCGATATTACCATACAACAGAGCCGACAATCTTCTGCGGATGTAGAACTTTTTTGCGCGATCGCGGATAGAAAACCCATTGCCTTGCAGTATAAAATACTCAATTTATTTCATATTCAAAGCTGCTACAATAAGGCATCCCCAACCCGCGAGAAAGGCAACGCCACCGAAAGGAGTAATGGCTCCCAACCATTTAATTCCGGTTAAACTGAGGGCGTACAGACTCCCCGAAAAGATGAGGATTCCGACAATAAAAGCAATCCCCGTCCCCGAGAGAAACCCTCGAGCAACTTCCGTGCGACTGAGAAGAATGGCAACCAGTAAAAGCGCGAGAGCATGATACATTTGATATTTCACTCCCGTCTCAAAAATTGCTAATGCTCGTTCGCTTAACTTCTCTTTCAGGGCATGGGAAGCAAAAGCACCTCCCGCAACCGCTAAACCGCCAAAAATTGCCGCGATCGCAATAAAAATTCTTTCCATGAGTTTGCTAATTTGTCACTAAGATTCTGGATAAAATATAATCCCATCGTGCAGGCGTTGCAATACGGTTTCGGGATAGTAAAATTGCAAGATGCGATCGTATTTCCAACCCAAGCGTGCTAAGGTGTAAGATCCGTATTGATTTAAGCCGACACCGTGACCGAACCCCCCGCCAACAAATTTATAACCCGTTAAATTACCATTGGTATCGAGAATGGGATCGAGGTAAAACAGCGTACTCCGAGGGGGTCCGAAAGCACTTCTTGCTTCTGTTTTCTCTAATTCTACAATACCGCGATCGGTTTCCACTGTAAAACGGCGAATTCTTCCCGAAGGCGATCGCTCTGTCACCCCCATGCGCAGGATTTTGTTAATTCCCGCTAAAGGATGTTTGATCCTTTCTAAATATTTATTCAAATCTTGGGTGAGTTGTGAGATGCTACTTTGTCGAGTCCAGCGAAAAACGGCGCTTTCCGTGCCATTAAATCCCCGTTTTAGGCTCATGAAACGACGAAAGGCAACTTCGTTATCTAAAGGCTGTGCGGCGAGATTCCATTGCGGGTTAGTTCCATCAATTCTCGCTCGTAAATAGGGGCGGGGTTCGCCATCCCAAATATCCTCAAACTGTGCTGTAATGCCTCCCGTGTGGGCGGAATAAAGCGCATCGACTAACTCGTTATTATGGGTCAGAACTAATCCTCGCGTGGCTTGAATGGCGCGATCGGCATTGGCAACCGTTCCCGTTAAACCCTTATAAACCTGACAGTGAACCGTCGCACACAGTTCGTAATGATCTGCCTTAAAACGACGCAAGTTTCTTAAGGCATAAGTGCGCGCAATAACCGTTTGAGCCTCGACAGAATTATAGGGGGCATTGGGGCCGATTTCATGGGGAACGACTCCGCGCAAATACACTTCGATGGGGACTTCATTCACGAGGGTAAAGTTACCGTAAGCATTGGGTTGAACGCGCAAGCGTCCGCCGAAAAGAATGCTTTTATCGTTCTCTTTAACGCGGATTAAATTTTTCTGGCTGCTAATGTCTAAGTTGCTGCGATTGTAGCGAAACCCATCAATAACAAAGGAAACAATAGGAACCGCGTTTAAAAGTTCCGAATGTAAATAAGGATCGGTTTCTCCCTTTTCTTGTAAATTCTGCAATAACATTCGCCGCAGTAGGGGCGTATTGTAAACATCGCGTTTTGCCCAAACTTGCCAGCGTCCGGGTTGTACGACTTCTGCTTCGATGCCCTTTTCTTGCCATTCTTTGGCGCTATTTTCTGCGGTTTCAAATGTGGCGCGATCGCTCAATACCACCCATTCTTGCAGGACGGGAGATTCGGGTTGTTTGGGGGCAATTTCTAAGACAATCGTTTTGCTATTTACGGTTTTTTGCGTTCCATCTCCCCCTTGAAATGTTACGGTGAGGGTATCTCCTTCGGTGCTGGAGAGGGTGAGGCGATCGCTGGCTTCGTCGCCAAAACGCTGTACGATTCCGACATCAATCTCCATCTCGGGCGAGATTTTTCGGATTGTCTGAGCCTTCACTTGAGCCTTCACTTGAGCCTTCACTCGATCGCGATCGGGAGCAATGAAGGCGGGAAAGAGAGAGAAAGTTAGTGGAAAGAGTAAAAATAAAGCTGTTTTTTTCATTTATTGCTAAACTGACAATATTTATTTATACTGTCCGATTATAAATCTTTTCAACTCAAATATCAAGATGTCGGGACATTTTTGGCAAAAAATCGATAAACTTTATTTTGCGCTCGCCGTCTTGGCAACTCTATTTTACGCCATATTCATTTACAAAACAAGTTTTTGGCTCGATGGGAAAGTTTACTTTTCTCTCTTTGATGATGCTATGGTTTCCATGCGCTATGCCAGAAATTTAAGCGATGGTTATGGTTTGGTTTGGAATCCGGGCGAACCTCCCATCGAAGGTTATACTAACTTTTTGTGGACAATTTGGATGGCAATATTGCATCTATTTTCCATTCCCGAATCTTTCATTTCTCTGGGAGTTATGATAACGGGAGTAATGATTCTCTTGTTGAATTTATGGATCGTCAAAAAAATCATTGAAAAATTGTCTGATTTGCCTTCGTTTGCTCCGTTTATCGTCATGCTTTTATTGGCATTTTATTATCCTCTGATTTATTGGACGCTGCGAGGGATGGAAGTGGGTATTTTGGTGTTAATTATCAATTGTGCAATTTTCACCAGCTTTCAGTTACAAGAAAATTTTAAAATTCGACGCTTAATTATTCTCGGATTGTTATTTGCTGCGGCTTTACTTATCCGTCCCGATGCGCTTGTTCCTTGTTTTATTGTTGCCGTTTTTACAATTATTGTGATTCCGGCGCAATTTCGCCCGCGATCGCTGGTTATTCTCTTCTCTGCTTTTGCAATCCCTATCGGCTCTCATAGCCTATTTCGCATCTTTTACTACGGCGATCTGTTACCCAATACCTATTATCTCAAAGTCACGGGAGTTTCTCTATTAACTCGACTCGCTCGCGGAATTGAATCTCTAGAACAACTCATCGATCATCTCTATGCTATCTTACTTTTTACAATCTTGGGACTCGTGGCAACCCTCAGAAGAAAAGATAAGATTTTAACCCTGCGAGTTTTATTATTATTAAACATCTTTCTCGGACAGTTTTTCTATTCGCTTTATGTTGGAGGAGATGCTTGGGAATGGCGCGGTTTTTCTAATCGTTACATTTGCACGGCTATGCCGGCTTTAACGATTCTCTGCGGGCTAGGATTAGAATATCTCTTATCCGCAAAATTTATACGCTGGATTGCCGTCATTTTAGGAACAATTTTACTCATTGAAAGCTACGATACTTTAAAACTGGTTGAATGGCTGGGTTTTTCTTCGACTTCGATTTTTAACCTCGTACAAGGAATTATTTTAACGATCGTCGGAATCTGGACATTTTATCTCTCATCACAATCCCGAAAGCTAGATATTAAAGGATTCAAAATAAAATCTTTACAATTTACCTTTGTTTTTACCTTTTATATTTGGTATCTCGTGAATATCCACAGTATCTCCGAATGGCTTTTAAAACCCTTGCATATCGTCGAAGATATCAATGCCGCTAAATTAGGTCTCATGATTCGAGAAGGAACGGAAAAAAATGCAACAATTGCAGTAGTTTGGGCGGGAAATATCCCCTATTTTTCCCAACGAACCACCATCGATCTCCTTGGCAAAAGCGATCGCGAAATTGCCCGCAGTCAACCGGTTCATTATTTCGTTCCCGGACACAACAAATGGAACTATCGTTATAGTATTAGTACCTATCGACCCGATGCGATCGCCCAGTTAATTAATGTAACCGAAGAGGAAATTCAATTCATCAAGCAATTCGGCTATGAAGAACTGCCCAATGGCATTTACATTCGTCAAGATAGCGATCGGGTGCATCGCGAGATTTTAAGCCAAGATTGGACAACTTTATCGTCATATTATACTCATTGATGAGATTTGCGATCGCACTTCCTATAACTACGATTAAGCATCACTGAGAGCGATTCCACGTCCGTTGAATTTCACCGATAATCTCGGCACTCGGGGGCGCGATCGCTCGCAAATTCGGCTTCGTTTCTGCACCGGGAACGTTTTTAGCCCAAGGACTATCCGACACCGAGGAGAGCTCGATCCCTCCCATGACAGGACGAAAACCGTATCTGACAAAGATTTCTTGTTGTTCGCGATCGGTTAAATAAGTGAGAAATTCTCGTGCGGCTTTGGCTTGTTGCGAGCTGACATCTCGTCGCACGATCGCCGCCGTCGAAATCGTCTCTACCGTTGGATTAAAATAATAAATCTGATAGGGTTGCCCTTGACTTTGTGCTGCTTGTTCCCAACGATAGAGGGCGATACTTTCATAAACCGTTGCGACATCCGCATCATTGGGCCCGCGAGCGATAAACTCTTGTAATAAAATATCTGTCGATCGCGGGGGTTGATAGACGGATTTTCTCACTAAAGCAAATAAAGATTGATTTTGACGAGTATTAAAGTTAGCTTGAGAGAGGCTTCCCCCTCCAGAATTTGCCAAAGTCCATAGACTTAAAGTGAGTTGTCCGCTATTGGCACGATTGGGATCTGTCGTTACAAAGTCAAAACTGCCCCAATTCGCATTTCCCCCGATCGCCTCCCAAGTTCCCTTTTTCATAGCATTTTCGAGGCTCGACCATTGAAAGCGACCGTCGGGAAAAAGGGCGTTTCCCCGTTCCGACCAAGCAATACCGACTAATAGGGTTTTCGCAATGGGTTGAGGGGTATCGTAGAAAGGTTCGCTATTATTTTGAGTTCGCCAGCGATCGCTTAACTCCTCCAATAATACCCCATTGGCAGGAATCAAAACCGTGGGTTGAAAATCATTTTTATCGTCGAGATAGCGATCGATCAATTCTTGAGAACCTTGGTATTTGAGTTCGAGTTGAATATGGGGATGAGTCTCCTCAAAATTCTGTTCCAATACTGCGAGAGGTTCTTGTAATTCGCTCCCACTCACCACGTACAGCGTTTGTTGCAACCCCGGTAAAGGGGCATAGGTAATAGTAACGGAAGTCGCGAGAATCGCGAGAGAAATGAGGGTTTTGGTGGTTTTATTATCCATCGTTTTAAGTCAGCAAAAGATCCATATTTTCTTGAAAATCCGCCAATTCCGTACTGAGCGATCGCAATTCTTCCACCGCTCGACTATCCTCTAAATTACTCGTTCGCAGGCGATTTTGTAATTGTTGCAGAACTCCAGCCGTATCGGTAATTAATGTGACTAAAGAAATCACTTGGGCTTGCCTGGCATCTTCCCCTTGTTGGGCGAGAGTGATATTATGTTGTAAACTGGCGGCTAATTGTTGTAATTGTTGGCGAGCGACCCCCGAACTTTTACTTTTTTTCGCCTCTACTTCTCGCAACTGCTGCTGTAACTCCGCCACCGAGAGAAGAGAGTCGGCACCGTGAAGGCGTTGGGAGAATCGGTCGATTTTGTTCGGTAATTCCAAAGCGCGATCGCAGGCAAATTGAATCGCAGAAAGCAACTCTACCCCCCTCGCAGACAGAGACAGTTTTTCCGACTCTTCTCGCAGACTCTCCGCCTTTTGAGCGAGTCCTAGCGCCTGTTGTCGCGCCTGCTGCAATTCTCGTTCTAAAGCGGGATTTTGCAAACTAGGGCGCTGAGATTGTTGTTGGAGGACGACAGATCCCGCAACTGTAACGACCCCTGCAAGGGGAATGGCGATCGCGTTGGGAAGTCGCACGATCCGTACCGCGATCGCCAACATCGCGCCCCCTGCCAAGACCGCTAAAGGATAATGAAGAGGATTTAACATATTGGTTATTGGTTATTGGTTATTGGTTATTGGTTGTTGGTTATTGGTTGTTGGTTATTGGTTATTGGTTATTGGTTATTGGTTATTGGTTGTTGGTTAATACTTTGTGACTGATTAAAATTCGACTCGTAAATCTGCCATCAAATTAGAAATCGTTTGGGGGTCACCCTGACGATAATAGCCGCCATTGACCTCAGCAATTTGTTGCAAGACTTGGGGATTAAATTCGCCCTCTTCGCCATAACCGACGGTGAAAAAAGCAATACTTTCATCGGCTTGGAAATTACTGCTTTGTAACTCTTGCGAAAGGCGATCGAGAGTAATCTGAGAACTCGAATCTACGCCATCGGTTAGCACCAACACGGCATTTATGGCATCGGTTTGAAAATTTTGTTTTAACCAATTGCGAGCAAACAGAGCGCTATCATATAATCGCGTTCCCCCTCCAGCTTCCAAACTGCCGATAAATTTAATACCTTCCGACTTTCCTGCCTGGGTTCCGGCAACAATAAACGGCTCGTCGATCTCGCTACTAAAGGGAATAATCGCAATCTTTTCGCGATCGCCCAAATTCTGCACGTAATTCAATAAAGTATTCTGCACCGCAGAGATTTTTTGACCTCTCATCGAACCGGAAACATCTACCACTAAAGCCACTTGGGAAGGTTTTTTGGCATAGCTTTGCCAACTTTGCAGCATGGCTTCCACGACTTCCGGTTTGGGGGGACGATAGGAATCATACTGAGGATTGGCCTCTACGCCGAATTGAGGGGAAAACTTACCCCCGAGAGCCACCCCCGGTACCCCCGGACGCAAACCCAATTCTGCCGCGATTTTTTGGGTTTCCGACTGTCGCAGGAATTCAATAATTTTTTCGGCGGCGGCCTTTTCTGGTTCGCTCACCCAAGGGGCGTTGGGGAGAATGGCGCGAATGTTAGAACTAAAAGTAGCAGAAGGATAGACGGCTTGATATTTAACGGTATTATTCCCTTGGGAGTTGGCAGAAATCACTAAAGATTCGTAAACAGAGCCCACGGATGCCCAGTAGGGCCCGTTTTGTACCATCGATCGCGCCAAAGAGCCGGTGGATTTCCCATAACGGGTAATTTTGCTCTGAATTTGCCGCACTTGGTCTTGATATTGTTGTACGTCTGCGAGAGTGAGTTCTTCGGGAAGCTTGCCGGAAACCGAGGCAATTTGAGCGTCGAGGGTTTGCAAGCCGGAGTTAGAGCGGGTGGGAGCTGTATGAACGTAGGTGATGGGTAAGGGAGAAGCGTTGGGGTCGAGGTCTTGGTGATTTTCCGCATCCACCAAGGAAACGTACAGATCGTCAACGGCGGCCAAACTGCCCGCTAAATCCGCTTGCGTCATAAAAACCATCGGACTATAAGCAAGAAGCGGAGACTCTGTTAAATCCGGAATATAGTTCTGCCCCGGAAAAATTTTGTTAATTTGGAAAATAAGCTGACTCTGATAAATTTCCCCATCGACAGATACTAAAGTGGGAAATTGGGGATTGTCGGGAGCGATCGCGCCGGATCGCAATTGTTGGGCGAGGTTGAGAACTTCATCGACAACATCCCCGCTTCCTTTGGTATCGCAGGTTAAGTAAAATGGAGTCCCGTCGTCTAATTTGGGGTTGGAATTGTTCAGTTGAGTCGAGGCGCGATCGCAAAAATCCTTGAGGTCGCTTCCGGCGAGAAAGCGAATTTCTAGACCTCGTTTCGCGTTGTCCTGACAAGCGCCGAGGAGGAAAACGAAAAAGAGGAAAGGGGTAAAATATCGTTTCCAAGAGATTGAAGGGAGAAGATTGAGTCGGTGGGAGCGCTTAAACATAGAACATTGCTCGCTTCTTACATTAAATCCAAAGACCTACTACAACTCTAGCACTCTCATTCCTCGCGATCGCGATGCCAGCGTTACAAATCTATAAACGCAGAGAACCAACAACAAATAACCAATAACAAACAACCCATAAAATGATTACCAGCGTGCAGAACCCATTGGTTAAAAAATTAAAGAAATTGCGCTATCCCAAAGCCAGACGAGAGCAAAATTTGTGCTTGTTAGAGGGAACGAATTTGCTCGAAGCGGCCTGCGAAACCAATAGCCCGATCGCGATCGCTTGCTGTACTCTCACTTGGCAATCGCGCTATTTTTCTTTGTGGGAGGAAGTCTCCCAACGGGCACAACGCATGGAAATCGTCACCCCGGAAGTCTTAGACGCGATCGCCACCACGGTGAATCCCGATGGCGTTGTGGCGGCAATTCCCCGCCAGCGCGTCCATCCCCTTCCTGCCAAAAATCTCACTTTAGGTTTGCTGGTGGAACGCTTGCAAGATCCCGGCAATTTAGGAACTATTGTAAGAACCGCAGTTGCGGCGGGAGCAGAAGGGTTGTGGTTGAGTGCCGACAGCGTAGAAGCCGATAACCCGAAAACCCTGAGAGCTTCCACGGGGGCATGGTTTCGCCTGCCCATCGAAGTCAGCGAGAATTTAGCGCAAACTATTGCCGCCCATCGCGATCGCGGCTTGCAAATCGTCGCAACTGCCCCGCGATCGCCCCTCACTTATTGGGATATCGACTGGCGCAAACCCAGTCTCATTCTCTTGGGCAATGAAAGTGCCGGACTCTCCGCAGACGCGATCGCCCTAGCCGATGTTCGCGTATCTATTCCCCTCTCTGTCGGGGTAGAATCCCTCAATGTGGCAGTGGCGGCTGCACTTCTCCTCTACGAAGCCCGACGGCAGAGATTAAGCAACAATGGATAACGGGAGAACCGAGAAAGCGATCG
>JBFRWJ010000615.1:0-8946 GCA_051439525.1 Spirulina sp.
CCTTCATCCTTCCCCCTTCCCCCTTCATCCTTCATCCTTCATCCTTCATCCTTCCGAAACTCCTTCATCCTTCCCTAGAGAGCTCGTTAAGTTGTTGCTGCATTTGAGTTTGCACCTTTTCAGCACAAGCACGGACGTAATCGCGATCGCTTGCTGCTTCGCGTCCGTAGCGAGCAAAATAAATGGGGGGACAAACTCGCGTTTTCATGGGCACGGGAAAGGGAATATTGGGCAGAGGACCGATCGCGAGCCCCCAAGGCAACCCCAAATAAATCGGAAACACTTCAGGATCGGGACCGAATAACCACGGTAAACCGAGTTGATGTAACTGTTTTGCCTGTTCGTAAAAATCGCCAAGCACAATCAGAGTATCGTGCGCCCCATGAGAAATCGCGGGGACAATGGGGAGTTTTTCTCGCAGGGCTAATTTGATAAAACCCACCCTGTCCGCAAATTGGATTTTGTCGCGATCGCGATGGGGACGAAAAACATCCTTTGCCCCCCCCGGATAGACGAGAAGACTTGCGCCTCGATGGATGGCTGCGATCGCCATTTTGGGATGAGCGAGAATGGCTCCCATTTCTGCCGCCAGATTAGCCAAGGGAGGACAGACTTGCCAAATATTTCTGTGCATCAGTCCGTAAACCTGCCTATCCGTCCCAAACCGTCGAAACCAGTCATACATCATCATGACCATATCCGGTGCCGCCAGTCCGCCATTATGAGAACCGACGAGTAAGACTTGCCCCTCGGGAATATTTTCCCATCCCTCCGTTTGCACGCGAAAATAATATCGATACAACCAGCCCCACAAGGGCATCAAAGAACGAATGCGATCGGGGTTGCGCTTGTCCAAAGACCAGCCGGGTTGTAGATTTGCAGAGTTAGGCATTAATTACAGGTGCGAGGTGCGAGTAATGAGAACGAGTCGGGACGCGATCGCCGATTACCCATGACCGATTACCAATTACCCATGACCGATTACCAATTTAATATTTTTCGTTAAAAGTTAACATTTGTTTATATACTATGAGTCATGACAACTCCACAAGATAAACCGTGTTATTACTCGATCGCAAAAATTTAGGGGAACAGGCAATCAACAAAATTGCCACCCTCGCCCTATCCAGCCAACTCAACGAAGCGCAACAGCTTAACGTCCGCGTCAAAACCGATCCGACGCTTCTCGCTCAAGGGAAATTAGCCTCTCTTTTAATCGATGGTACGGGATTGGTGACGCGAGAGGATTTGCGCCTGCAGCAAATGTCCTTAGAAATGGACGAAATCGCTGTCAGTCCGTTTAAAGCATTGATGGGTAACATTGTCCTCACTCAACCCAGTCAAGGCACGGCCAAATTTGTGCTGACCGAAGAAGATTTCGCTCGCGGTTTAAATCGCTTAAAGTTGCGCGATCGCTGGTCTTGTCGGTTGTCGGAAAATGGAGAACTGGCCATCTTATCAGAGCATCAAAATACAGTTGTTTTGACCGCAATTCCCGAGATTCAAGAGCAAGGACAAGGGGTTAGTTTAGAGGTGCGATCGGGGGATAATGCTTTTCCGTCTCAACAGGTTAAAATGCTGGTGCAAGAATTGGAAGATATTCTCAGCCTGCGAAATTTGGGCATGACGGGGATTGACTTAAAAATTCAGAAGCTAGAGATACAAAACGGCTATTTAACGTTAAATGCAAGAGCAAAAATGACGCAATTTCCTGCCAAATAGCAAACAACTGTAACCCTCGGGCTGAAATCTTTTGAGAAAACTGCGATTTAATCCTCGTTTCCTTGCCTTCGTTTCTCTCGTCGTTATTGTACCCATTGGCATCTCGACCAAATTTTATCATGGTATTGGGGGTCAATGGGTTCAAGACTATTTGGGAGATATCTTATATGAAATGGCTTGGTGTTGGTTCTTTTTTATCTTTTTTCCCACTCAAAAAGCCGTCTGGAAAATCCCGCTTTCCGTATTTCTGGTGACCTGCTGTTTAGAATTTCTCCAATTGTGGCATCCTCCATGGTTGCAAGCCATTCGTGCTACTTTTGCCGGAAGAATGTTATTGGGAACGACATTTGTTGCCGCAGATTTTTTCTATTATGCGATCGGGTGTTGGCTGAGTTGGCTCTGGTTGCGGCAAATTTGGACAATTTGCCATGCAAAACGCAAAAGTTAAAGTAAATTTTTCTTTACGTTCGGATACATTTCGATACCTTTGGGATTCTAGATAACCCTCGCATTTATTAAAACAATTGAACTTTTTTGTATTTTTATCAATATCGCTCATTTTATTTCTGCCAGTAGTTTACCATGACAAGCAAGTGAAAACAAATTCAATAAATTCTCCCAATACCAACTGCAAAGGCTCGTTGTTGCGCTTTAGCGCCCAGTGAGCAACTAACTTGACAAGGTTTGTTGTTGCGCGAAGAGCGTTCGCCAAGAATCTCTATTAATTCTCAATGTAGTCCTTTTGGGGGAATTGATATTACCCAAATCCATTCGAGAGGTCAAGAATCATGACACACTTTACACCCTTAACTGAAGAAGATCGGAAGCGGAATGAATATTTAGATCGAATCAACCACGCACCTTATTTTATCATCTTCATGATGATTGCTGGGATCTTCATCTTGTTTACGTTTCTCGTGTTGGTCGGCATTTTTTAGAATGTGCTTTGACGATTACAATTTTTAATTGGGTGCGTTAGCGTATTGCTAGCGCACCTTAAAACTGTTGTAAATACATTTTATATTTGTCTCGAAGTTGTTCGATATTTAATTGTCGCGTCCAATATTCGACCAGAGCATAACCTAAAGCCTTGGCAGTTTTTGACGTTTGCATGGATTCTCGAGAGGAACTGGATTGCTCTAATAATAACGGCCAGAGGGCGAGTAAATCGAAATTACGAGTATCGGGATGGTCTAAACTGAAAAGAGAGAAAAGATCGTAAGCCATTTGTAATTTACCGATAACGATCGGTAACTGTTCGATAGGAATTTGTTCGGCCAGTAAATAGGCTAAAGTGGGGGAACCCGTCGTGAGAGTAGAAATGAATTGCAGCACGGGACTTTTTAATAATTCAGTCAGTCCTTGGGTTGTCGTCATTTGGAAACTGTAGCGATCGATAATTTTGGCCGCAGCGAGGATTTTGCTGTCGCGATCGCGCAAAAATCGGGCGAGGCGAATTTGTTTGGCGGGATCGATCGCGGCGAGTAGGGCGATGGAAAGGGCATCCGCACCCCAAGCCTCCCGATCGCGATCGCGGGTGACGAGGGGAAATGCGCCTTCACAAAAGTCCCCGAAATTTTTGAGACGATATTCCGTGGCCCCGCGAATGGCTTTTTCCTTGGGACGATGACCCTGTTGCCAGTCGTAGGGAGGTTGCCATTCTCGGAAGGGACGCAGGCGATCGACTTGGGTAACGACGGCGATCGCGGGGACATCTGCAATGGTATCTTTAATCTCTTGCAGGAAGTCTGCATCCATTTGCAAGGCGGGATCGAGGGCGGGAGTGATGACTAAAACGAGATCCGCATGGGCGGCAAAATCCAACACCAACCCTCGCAAATCCTCTCCCTTGATTTGTTCGTAACCGGGAGTATCGCATAAAATTAGCTCTTCTCCGGTTTGAGTTTGCCAGTGATAATTGGTAATTTTTTCGGTACTGGGTAAAATATCTACTTCTGCGAGATCGCGGTTAAAGAGAGTATTAATCAAGCTACTTTTTCCAGCTCCGGTACGTCCCGCCAGCAGAATATTGAGAGGTTTTGCCTCCACTTTTTCGACGGGTTGCGATCGCTCGATAATGTCCTGTAAGGTTTGCGTATCTTGGGGTTTGATTTTGATTTCCAATTCCGGTGTTGTGGTATTCCCGTAGAGGGCGATCGCTTGCTGGCAGAGATTTTTTAAAGCGACTTCTCGCAGGAGTTGCCCGAAGTTGGCCAGGAGTTGTTGGTTGACTTCCTCCGTTGCGGGTTTGCTAATTTGCTTGGCTAGGGCTGCAGCAGGATTTAAAATCCACATCGCCCAATCCCAGACTTTAAAGAGAATTCGGCCAGAGGGTTCTAATTTTTGGTATATCTCATAAGTCTGATAAGCCCGTCCCACGGTCACGCGATCGAGGATCGGGGAAAGTTGCTGCATCCAGCGATCGAGATCGTCTACCGTCCCGCGAATGAGTCCGTAAGCTTGGGGAATGTAGATATTCAGGAGAGGATATTTAACTTCGGGATGGTAGATCTGGGCGATCGCGACCACCGTCTCCTGACATCGCTGCCAAAAGGTCGGCCAGTCCTCCCAAAACGGGGCATCCGCGCGAGTTTGTTTCAGGATGCGTTGCAAGGCATTTTCTGCTTGTTTTAGGGCTTCTGGGTTCGTTTCTGGGGCTTCTAGGGGTTGTTCGAGTTGTATCCTTGCTTCTTCAAGGGAAGCCATTTGGGGTGTTGTCCATTTTCCCAACAGCCAGCGCCACCCCACAAAAATGAGGATAAAAATGCCCCAAATCCAATTAATGCCCCAAGCGTGAATTTGCCGTCCGGCTGCAGCGAGAAAAAAGAGCGCGATCGCCGCGATCGGGATTGCCAAAACAAGCCATTGCCAAGGTTTTAAACGTACCATTTTCCCAACTCTAACGCTTTGTTTGTACAGTGTAAAATATTCTTATTTCCGTTGGTCGCGATCGCGCGATCGTCAGTGTCTCACAATAATTTAGCTATTATTTTAGCAGAGTATGATAATTCCAACTCAAACCCGGTCTCTTTCCTTTGAGGAATTTTTGCAGCTTTGCCCGGAAGATGGCAAGCGTTATGAGTTAATTGACGGACAAATTATTGAGAAGATGGCAACTTATTGTTGAGAAGATGGCAACTTATTGTTGAGAAGATGGAGAATATCAAGAAGTTCGATAATTTCGAGACTCATCTCTGATTATTTCGCCGACTTTTCCAGAGTTAGCGTTAATAGTAGAAGAAATTTTTAAAGCCGGAGAGTGATGAGCAAAACCCAAGTTAAACCCATGAGTTTTGAGGAGTTTCTAGAGTGGTATCCAGAAGATGACTAACGATGTTTTATTACGGGTCAGAATTTGCGATCGCATATTTTTCCCCATCTTGAACTCACCACAGATGCGATTTTTCAATCGGCTGGACTGCAAACTTAAATTTTTAGTCGGATTTTTACCCAATCTCTTTAAATTATGCTATAGTACAAATAGAAAAATCAGATATAATGATGGATTCGCAACCGTTTGACCTAACAAAAGAGGATTTCCTAAACTCGCGCTGGCAAGATGTTATCAATAGCTGCGGGAGTAAAGATTGTCGCGACTACAGTAGAGCATTTTTGCAGCAAGCAAAACAAGCAGGAGAAATCAGTAAAGTTAAAGAACAGAAAATTTTCGAGCTATTCGCTGCTGTTACCAGTCCAGTAATCAGACGAGAATCAACGGAAGAATTTTTCGCTGATGTTTTTCAAAATCTTACCAACGAACAAATAGATTTTCTGACCGCGATCGTGCCGGATATTTCCGATGCCGAACTTCAAGCTAGAATTGCAGATATTCTCTGGTCAACAAAACGCAATTATCGTATGGCTCAATTAGCAATACCTACCTATATAAAATCTGCTACTGAATTAGAAGATCCTGAAAATTGGATTGAATGTTTTGATCGCATAGAGCGAGCATATCAGTTAGCACAGCTAATCAATTATCAAGTAGAAACAGTAATTTCTCATATCGAGACAGTTCTAGATCGCTATAATGGAGAAGATTCAAGCTGGCTATCAGAAAAACTAATGAGATTATTGCAGAAAGAGAAAGTTGAGAACACCAAAAAATATGCTACTCTTGCCGAAACATTGGCAATTCGAGCCGAGAACATTAATAATTGGTATCTAGCTCGAAGCTATTGGGAAATCAAGGCAAGATGGCATCGTATGGAAAAAGATCGCGAAAAACAATTAGCGGCTTCTACACTTGCTGCTGAAACTTATATGAAAGAAGCTAAGGAGACAACAAAGACAAATACTCTTAGCTATTTGAGAGCCTCGATGCTGTTAGAAAAAGCACTCACAGCATTTAGAAATATTCAAGGAACAAAAGAAGAAAAAATAGATATCAAAGCGAGAGTTGAAGAAATCCATCAACTACTGCTCAAATATCAGAAAAAATCTCGACAAGAGTTAAATACTATTAAGATTAAGCGTTCCATACCTTGTGAGTTTGATATTATCGGCATATTAAAATCTGCCAGAGAATGCGTTAAAGGGAAAGAATTTCAAGATGCTTTATTAGAACTTGCTCGAATACATTCTCCAGTCAATATTTCTAACTTTAAGAAATATGCAGAAGAACTAAGCAAAGAGTATATTGGAGCGTATCTTATGCCTATAGTTATGATTAATGAAGAGGGAAACGCTATAGCCCGTCAGACTAATGAAGATCTAATCAAATTTAATATGAATATAACACTATCCTATGTACAAAGATTGGTGAGTCAACAGTTAATCCAGATTGCTAGACAACAAGTATATCTCGAACATTCTGTGAGGATTAGTGATTTTTATCCTATTGTTTCAAACAATCCTTTTGTGCCTCGAGGGCGAGAACAATTGTTTGCAAAGGGACTATATGCTGGATTAACGGGTGATTTCTTTACATCCACTCATATTCTAATTCCTCAAATTGAAAATTCAGTTCGCTATTTGCTCCAAAAACGCGGTTTTATAACTTCAGGTTATGACGATCGCGGCATTCAAAACGAACATAATTTAAACTCTACGCTTTATCGTCCCGAAATCACTGAAATCTTTGATGAAGATACTTTATTTGATTTGAGACACTTGTTAGTCGAACATTCAGGTAGTAACCTGAGAAATCGTATGGCTCATGGTTTAATTAGTGACGCTGAATTTATTTCAAATCCGATAATATGCTATCTTTGGTGGCTCGTGTTGCGACTTTGTTGTATCCCTATTTTAAACTATCAACAAGAAATCGAACAAGCCGATCCGTGGGTCAGATTTTCTGGAATGTTTAAAGACGATCCGCTTTTTGATGAGTTTGTCGAAGATATGGCAGAATATCGACGTAAAATAGATGCTGAAGCTGCCGATCGCGAAATTATTTCAGAGGAGAATCCATCAGCGTGAGTCAATATATTTTAGATACAGATTGCGTGACTCTGTTCCAACATCTTCATCCTGAAATTGCCAAACATGCAAAAGCTGTGGGTCATTCTAACATTTTCATTACCACTGTAACTTTACAAGAGCAAATCCAAGGAAGGTTAACAGCAATTAATAGAGCTAATTCGCGATATCCCGATCGCCTCGCAATAGCCCACGAAAATCTACAAGCAACGCTTATTTACTACTGTAATGTAAATTTGCTTCCTTTTGATGATGCTGCCTATTCTCATTACCAAAATTTACGCCAACAGAAAATTAGAATTGGTACTAATGATTTAAGAATTGCCGCGATCGCATTAACCCATCAGGCAATTCTCGTAACGAGAAATCAAAAAGATTTTAACAAAGTTCCCGATCTGGCAATTGAAGATTGGACAATCGCTTAATATTGTTAATTCATACCAATTTGAGAAACGCGATCGCATCCCCTACAATCAGAATCATAAAAATACCCATAACGAGAGAAAAATAATGAATTTGAGAAACCACTATCAATTAATGGCACAATATAACCAATGGATGAACGAGAAAATCTATGGAATTTGCCAACAGATCCCCGATCGCGATCGCAAAAAAGACCTTGGAGCATTCTTTAAATCCATTCATGGCACCCTCAATCACTTACTCTACGGCGATCTCGCATGGATGGAACGATTGGCGCAAAATCGCTATACTCCCCAAAAAATCGACTCCGAACTCTTTCACGATTTTAGCGAAATGCGGAGGCGACGGGAAAGCCTCGATCGCGAGATCGTCAATTGGACAAAAAGATTAAGTGAAGCATGGTTAATCCAGCCTTTTACCTATACCAGTAACGTCGATGGAAAAACGAGAACCCTACCGACATGGTGTTTGTTAACACATATGTTTAATCACCAAACCCATCACCGAGGACAGGTGACTACTTTAATAAAGCAATTGGGATACGATCCTGGTATTACCGATATTCCTTGGATGCCTCAATTTGAAGGAAATGTAAATTAATGGGGGCAAAAAATAAAGATTTAGCGAGCGTATAACATTCTGTTGCATTTTCTTGCATTTTCTGCCATGATGCGATAGCAAAAGAACAAAACAATGTATTATGATATAATACAGAAACTTGTAAAACCCAAGGAGGTGAGGGATGTGTTCAATATCTTCAAAGGTGACAAGCTCCGCGTTATCGAGTTATCCGATACGGTAAAAATCGAGACGAATATTGCCGATATCTATCTCCCTGCTTTGCGCGCTGGTTTTGTCGGCTGTCCGACAAACCCTCGCTGGACTGCGATTAAGTTTCACGCATGGAAAGTTGGTCGTCAATGGCGAAACGAACTGAATGCAGGAGAATTAAAGGTGCGTGCTTCTGATTCGCTGTTGGTGCATCGCGATGAAGAAGAAATCTCAGCAACCCCCAAACGTTCTCAGAAGGAAACAGTACAAAAGTTTGCTTTCTGGAACTTCAAATTCAATCGATCGCTCTCAGTTCCTTCCATTTGAAAAGTAACCCCACAATTCGCCCCGATGTTAGATTCTCTCCCCTTGGAAGCATCTGCATCGGGGTCGTTTCAATGAACAATTATCAATGAACAATTATCAATGAACAATTATCAATGAACAATTATCAATGAACAATTATCAATGAACAATTATCAATGAACAATTATCAATGAACAATTACCCATTACCCATTACCCATTACCCATTACCCATTACCCATTACCCATTACCCATTACCCATTACCCATTACCCATTACCCATTACCCATTACCCATTACCCA
>JBFRWJ010000616.1:0-8995 GCA_051439525.1 Spirulina sp.
CTGTACAATCGACCTGTTGACAATAATAGCCATCGGCACGCCTAACAATTCGGACTCTTTGGATTTGTTGTTCCGAATAGAAAAGCAAATCTCGACTCGTCCAAAGTGCAAATTTTCCCGCCTTAAATCCATCGGTAAACTCGATTTCTTTACGGTCGGGAGACAGTTTCCACCCCGTCTTTTTATATTCGACCGAACGGCTGAATTTTTTGTATTTTGGAAATCCTATCCCCCCTTCTTTTCCCCCCTTTGAAAGGGGGGCTAGGGGGGATTGCTTACAGTTCGTATAGAACCGCGAGATAGCTTGCCATGCTCTATCGGCAGAACTTTGACGAGCCTGAGAGTTGAGTTGTTTGACCCAAGGGGTTTCGCGATTTTTAGCCAACTGGGAACACAACTTTTGTAGGTCATTGCGCGTGACCCCTTTGTTGTCAATCCAAAAACGCAAGCATTTATTCCGAACAAACTGTGCCGTTCGGATTGCTTCATCTAATTTCGCGTACTGGGATGCCGTTCCCTTGAGCTTGGCTTCAATTACAATCATGCTATAATTTTAACATATTTTACCCAAAGTTTGTTTGTTTATAATGATTTGCTTCGCTCAATTTCCTTGATTGGTCGCCATTCATGAGGGGCTGTGTGGGTCGGATACCTCCGCACTTTATAAGCCCCGTCATCTCTGCTAATCCTCCGGGTCTAGCGGGAGCCGTGCGACCTGAAAAGGTCATTTGAATCGGAACACCGTGTTCCTTTTTGCCCTTCCGCGATCGCGTCAATTCCCCGATCGTTTTTTTGCTTGATAATATTTCTATCTGGTAATATAGTTGAATAAAGAGATGAATTTGCAGGTGACAGGGAGAAAAATGCTATTTCGTCAACTCTTTGACTCGGAAACCCGTACCTATACTTACCTCATCGCCGATCGCGGGACGGGAGAGGCCGTCCTTGTGGATTCCGTCCTCGAGCAAGTCGATCGCGATCTTAAACTGATTCGGGAATTGAACCTCGTTCTCCGTTATTGTTTAGAAACCCACATTCATGCCGACCACATCACCGGCACCGGAAAATTGCGAGAACTCACGGGGTGCTTAGGGATCGTCCCGGAAAATGCCCGCGCAGCTTGTGCGGATCGACAGATTAAAGATGGCGAAATTCTCCAACTCGGAGGAATTGAGATCGAAGCGATCGCTACCCCCGGACATACGGACAGTCACATGGCCTATCTCGTCAACGGCGATCGGGTTTTAACGGGAGATGCCTTGTTTATTCGAGGGTGCGGGCGTACTGATTTCCAAAGCGGCGATGCCGGGACGCTTTATGATGCCGTCACCCAACGGTTATTTACCCTCCCCGAAGACACTCTCGTTTATCCGGGTCACGACTATCGCGGTCACACCCTGTCTGCAATTGGCGAAGAAAAACACTTAAATCCTCGCTTTGTCGGACGCGATCGCAATAATTTTATTGCCTTTATGAACAATTTAAACCTTCCCGATCCGAAAAAAATGATGGAAGCCGTCCCGGCTAACGAACGGTGCGGCAAGATTGATTTTGCGGCTTAATTTTCCTTTACTTTTTATCTTTTTGTACTGCCAACTTAAGGAGATTGAAACCATGATTGCAACCCCTCGAGAATCCACCGAAAAAATTACCGCGATCGCGCCTTCTACCCTGAAAGAATGGTTAGATCGAGAAACCGTAACTCTCATTGACGTGCGCGAACCTTCTGAATATGCTGGAGAACGTATTTCCGAGGCAAAACGAGTTTCTTTATCTCATTTCGATCTGACTCAAATTCCTCAAGAATCGGGAAAAACTCTCGTTCTCTACTGTCAGAGTCAAAACCGTTCTCAACAGGCAGCAAAACGGTTGTTAGCCGCAGGATGGAGCGATATTTACGAACTTCAAGGAGGACTCAATGCGTGGAAAGTAGCAAATTATCCCGTAAAAGTCAATCAAAATGCTCCCATTAGTATTATGCGCCAAGTTCAAATTGTTGCCGGATCTTTGGTAGTTTTGGGGACAATTTTAGGGGCATTTATCTCTCCTTGGTTTTTAATTATCAGTGGTTTTGTTGGATCTGGCTTAGTTTTTGCAGGAGCAACGAATACCTGTGCAATGGCAATGTTGCTGGCAAAACTTCCTTATAATCAATGAACAATGAACGGTAAATAATATCATGTTTATTCTGGTTTTCGGTTATTTTTTAGCAGTGGCGATCGGATTGAGTTTGGGATTAATTGGTGGTGGCGGCTCAATCCTCGCGGTACCCATTTTGGTTTACGTGATGGGAGTCGGCATTAAAGACGCGATCGCCATGAGCTTATTTATTGTGGGAACTGTCAGTTTAATCGGTGCAATTCCCCATTGGTTTCATGGGAATGTGAATTTAAAAATTGCGGCTGTATTTGCGCCTGCTGCCATGCTTGGAGCTTACGCCGGCGCTCGTCTTGCGGCTTTACCATTCATTACTGAAACCATCCAATTAATTTGTTTTGGAATTGTCATGATTGTCGCCAGCACTCTCATGATCGCTCAGAGTCGAAAACCAACAAAAGACAAGCAACAAAAACATCCCGTCAAATCCCATCCTTGGTTTGAGAAATGGTTAGGTATTCCCCTAGAAGGATTGGGCGTGGGGGTATTAACTGGATTTGTGGGGGTAGGGGGAGGATTTGCCATTATTCCCGCCTTGGTTTTGTTGGGAGGGATTCCCATGAAAGAAGCGATCGGCACCTCATTGATTGTGATTGCCTTGAAATCCATAACAGGTTTTTTGGGATATGTCGATCAGATCGCCCTTAATTGGACATTGATGTCATTATTTACCCTTGCTGCCAGTTTGGGAACGATCGCGGGGGCTTATTTAACCCAAAATATCGAGGCAAAACATTTACAAAAAGGATTTGGTTATTTCGTCCTTGCTATCGCCGTTCTCGTTCTGGTTAAACATTGATTGTTGTTGGTTGTTTGTTATTGGTTGCTGGTTGTTGGTTGTTGGTTGGTTGTTCCCTAACTGGTGAGGTGGTGAGGTGGTGAGGTGGTGACTGATTAAGTTGTTGGTTACTTGTTATTCAAAGAATAGGGAACTTCTAAACCATTTTCTTTCATGAGGTTGCGATCGCTCAAAATTTCTTTAGGTTTTCCATCGGCGAGGATTGTGCCTTGATTGAGGAGGAAAACGCGATCGCAAACTTCTAGGAGTAATTCGAGATCGTGGGAGGAAATAAGAATCGTTTCTCGAGACTGCTGTAAAAAGTTTATCAGACGGCGGCGGGCGCTTAAATCGAGGTTGGCACTGGGTTCGTCGTAGAGAATGAGTTGGGGACGCATGGCAATAATAGAAGCGATCGCAACCATACATTTTTCCCCGCCCGAGAGTTCGTAAGGAATGCGATCGCCAAGTCGGGAAGTTCCCGTTACTTGTAGTGCTTCTTGGACGCGCATTTCAATTTCTCGAGGGGATAATCCCATATTTTCCACCCCAAAAGCTACATCATCCCATACGGAAGCACAAAAAAGCTGATCGTCTGGATTTTGAAAAACAAAGCCAATTTCCGGGCGAAATTCTTTGGGTTTAATCGGTTTGCCAAACAGGTCAACTTGACCGATTTGGGGGGCTAAAATCCCGCAAATCGTTAAAAATAACGTAGTTTTTCCCGCCCCATTGGGACCGATCGCGCCAACTCTTTCCCCCGGTTGAATTTGTAGATTTACATTTTTCCACGTTGGAGCGCGATCGGGATAACTAAAGGTAAGATGGGTTAGGGTAAGCGCCGCATATTGAGTCATTTCAATGAACAATGAGCAATGAACAATTATCAATGATTAATGAAGAAGCTAACCAACAAACAACAAATAACAAATAACTAAAATTCAAAATGAGTCTGTAAGGAGAAAATCAAGGCATCATCGTTACTGCTATTTTGATTGAGTGCGGGAAGCCAGACGATCGCAGGAGTTAAAGCAATCCGATCGCCGATCTGATAGCGATAAAGGGCTTCGAGATGCCAGACCTCATCGCGATCGAATACAGATACGGAATTTCCTCCCGACTGTATGCCTTTTAGGGTCGGTTCGACCCCGAAAATTAAAGCGCCTAAATTACCTTCTTTCCCTAAATCGGGAAAAGCAAACGCGATCGCGTAGTTCCAAATCTCCCCCTCGCCAAACTCAATAAATGTCGCTTTTGTGAAGCCTCCCCATGCAGAAATCGCCATGCGATCGCTGACTTGATAAAATGCCGACAATCCGTAAGAATTGGTAACGGTGGGAGTGTCAAAAACACTGTCAGCGCGTCCGGTATTGGCATTCAATGCCACAGGAATCAGATTGGCGGAAAATGACCCTGTCGCCACGCCACTGCCCCCAAATCGAAAGGTACTGGCGCGATTGTAATTGTGGATGTAGGTTAACCCGAATTGTAGGGAATCGGGAGACCCGAAAATAACTTGCCCGAGGAGGGAATAATTCCCATTAAACAAGCCTTCATCGGGTTCGTTGGCATGATTGGCCAAATACCCCAAATCGATCTGCAAACTCTCCCCAAACTGATAATTTAACCCGATTCCCGCCCCATCTCCGCCGATCGCATAGATGGGATTGCGCTGTCCGAAACGAGAGATCGCCCCTTTCCCCCCATCTCGGTCATCTAAATAAGGGTTTAACGTTTCTGCATAATCAAAGTGAGAGCCTCCCGTTGCGAAAATATGCGCCATGCTATTTTTACCGAGAGGAAAGCGATAACTCAAAAGATCCAGAAAGACAGAATTGGTATTTTCACTCACCGTAGAAGTATCGAGAGCAAGGCGACCGTCATTAGAGTGGAGCAAACTCGCCGCACTCGTTCCCCCCGTATCTCCTCCCGAAGCGAATAAAGGCACTGCATTACTGGCCGAAATTTGGGTTCGCAGGCGATCGCGTCCGTAAAAACTGGTATCGAAATGGAAGCGCGATCGGTATTGAAAGGTCGCTTCAGTATCGGCATTGGCATTACCGCGCGCGATATTGGTCACGTTGTTTGCTCCGAAGACCTCTCCATAGGCAAAGATCGCCTCTCCAGAAAGTTTGGTGGTCGTTGAAAAGAGAAGCGCTTCTAACTCCCGCGTGCGTGCCTCTAAACCGTCCGTGCGTCCCCGCATTATCGCAATTTCCCGGTTAAATTCCCGCGTCAGTTGCGCGATCGCCTCCCAATCTTTGCGAGAGACCCATTCAGCGCTCGTTTGAGCAATTAAGCGCTCGAGCTGTTGCCAACAGGCATTAACCGCCGCCGCCAATTCGTAGCGCGTCAGAGGGCGATCGCCGCGATAGGTGTCGTCCGGATATCCCACCAAACAATCATAGCGAGCAATCAGATTCCGCAGTGCCTGATATGCCCAATCTGTCGGAGAAATATCCCGCAGATCCGAGGCAAAATTGATTTGAGACATGGGGGAATTTTCTTCAAATCCTAGCTCTAAGGAAGTTTGAGCCTTCAGAGACCCAGGGACCACCAACAAGGTCAAGAAAGCCAGAAAGACTTGCCATTGCAGACGTATCGAGAACATGAGTTTAGGAATTTGCAAAACGTGTATGGGGCGCGATCGCCATTTTTTGTATCTAGATTCTCCTATATTTGATTATCCTAGGAAAGTAGAAAAGCGGAGAATAGTGCGGTGAGACTGGTTATGCTGGGAGGCCCCGGTTCGGGGAAAGGGACGCAACTGCAACGGTTGAGCAAAAGGCTAAACCTGCGGGGAATCTCCGTTGGGGAAATCTTGCGAGACGCGATCGCCAAAGATACCTTCATCGGGGCCAAAGCAAAACCCCATGTAGAAAAGGGCGAGCTAGTCCCCGACGAGATTATGATTCAATTTATGCGCCTGCAGTTGTTACAAGAGGATGCCAACAAAGGATGGCTGTTAGAAGGCTACCCCCGGACCGCCTTTCAAGCCGAAGAATTGGACTTTCTCCTCGAAGATTTCAAGCAGGATTTACATGGGGCAATTTACCTCAAACTCGACCCGGCGATCGAACTCAAACGCTCGATCGCCCGAGGTCGCCCCGACGATAACCCTGAAATTGTGAAACGACGCATCCAAAGTTTTCAAGAACGCAGTACCCCCATTTTGGAATATTACGCCCGTCGCGGCAAACTGCTCATGGTCGATGCGTCAGGCTCTCCGGCGGCGGTAGAAGCGGAAATCTTGCAAAAACTTGAATCTTGACCATTCAAAGGGGAAATCTTGTAAAAACTTAAATCTTAACTGGAAAATTTCCCTCTGGCACTTATGCTGGATGAAATGATACAGATCGATCTCAATAATTATGCCTTGGCAACGTCCCGACGGTCGCGCCCCCAATCAAATGCGCCCCATCCAATTTGAACGCCATTTCACCAGTTTTGCCGCCGGGTCTGTTTTAGCACATTGCGGCAATACAAAAGTTCTGTGTACGGCGAGTATTGCCCCGGGAGTCCCTCCCTTTCTCGAGGGGAGCGATCGCGGTTGGCTGACTGCCGAATACCGCATGCTGCCCAGTGCTACCCCCCAACGCCAAGCACGAGAAGTCCTCAAACTTTCCGGACGCACCCAAGAAATTCAACGGTTAATCGGTCGCAGTCTTCGGGCCGCTCTCAATTTAGAGCTACTCGGAGAGCGGACGATTACGATCGATGCGGATGTTCTCCAAGCCGATGCGGGAACCCGCACGACCTCAATTACAGGAGGTTATGTCGCTCTCGCTTTAGCCCTTCAAACTCTTCTCGAACGAGGAGAATTAAAAAAATCTCCCATTTGTCACCCCGTCGCAGCAGTTTCCGTGGGATTGATTGGGGGAGAGGCGTTTTTAGATTTGAATTATCTCGAGGATGTTACCGCCGATGTAGATTTTAATGTCGTAATGACGGGGAATTTGGATATTATCGAAGTGCAAGGTACCGCAGAATCGGGAAGTTTCGATCGCGATCGCCTCAACTGCATTCTCGATATCGCCCAAGAAGGCATTCAAAACTTACTCATCGCCCAAAAAGACACGCTTAAATCAGTCACCAGTCACCAGTCACCAGTCACCAGTTAAATCAGTCACCAGTCACCAGTTAAAAGGGAACAGCGTGTAATGTTTGGATTGCTGGTTTTTGTTATTTATTTGATTATTGTTGCCCGCGTCTTTTATCAGATGTGGTTGGATTTGGATGAATTTATTACGGTAGAACTCGATGGGGCGGCTTTACAGGAACAATTAAAGTTACAACAGTTGGAAAATGCGATCGCGATCGATTTTGAATTTCCAGAGTATTACAAACCCGAGCAATTACAAACCCTTTCCATGGCTATTGCCAATCAAACCGATGCGCGCACGATTTACGTGAACTGGGAACGGTGCAATCTCAGCAATTTTAAAGGCGTTGCTCAGCGTATCGTTCGTCTCGTTCCCGGGATTTCCGATCTCTCCCAAGGACAAACCTATAGTTTAATGGCTCCCACGCAAGGTTTAGAAGCCGATTTAACCATAGAAGGTGTCATGAAATCAACGGAAAATGGCGAACTCATCGTCGCTTCTCCTTTGTTTTCTAAGGGAGATTTACTCGAGGCAGCTCAAGAAGAGAAACGTTTTACTTTACGCTTGGTGATTGAAGTTGCAGCACCGACTGTGGGCGATCGCGTCGGCAGCGTTCACGCTCTTCTCTGTCATTTTATCGTCCGTAAAACACCAAAACGACGAACGATGTATTGGGGAGGATAAGCGTCCATATTCCTCCGGTCTACTGTAGAGTAGAGTCAATTCTCAAGACTTCTCTTTATATTATAGTGTATTTATGTGTTGATATACAAGAAAAGATGGAAGACTATAACAATTTTGGGAAAATAAGAGAGGTTTTTGGAAAAGTCGTTATAATACTATCGGAGAAAATACCGGGATAGCGATCGCGAATATCATCAATGTTACAGTTTAACCGCCTGACGATTAAATCCAAGCTCTCTCTCATGCTCTTAGCCGCGAGTTTGGGATCGATCCTCGTGATAAGTTTCTTGAGTTGGAATCGAGCAAAAGCTTATCTGACCCGAACGATATTCGATCAACTGACGGGGGTGCGCGTGGCTAAAGCCCGTCAAATTGAATCTCTGTTTCAAACCCTCTACAATCACGTGGAAACCCTCGCCGAAGATCGCATGATGGTCGCGGCCATGGTAGAACTTAATAAAGGCTATCGCGACCTGCAACAAGATTATATTTCCGCCGAATGGAACGACGCGATCGCCCAACATTACGAAGCCGAATTTTTTCCGCAACTGGCCAAAAACTTGGAAGGAAAGCCCCAATGGGGAAATTATATCCCCCGAAGCCAAGCGGCTCAATATCTGCAATATCACTATATCGTTGAAAATCCCAATCCCGTTGGTGAAAAAGACCTCCTCGATCGCGCTGAGGACGGGAGCGAATACAGTCAATATCACGAAAAATATCATGCCCTGTTTCGCAATCTCATTAAAAAATTCGGCTATTATGACTTATTTTTAGTTAATCACAAAACTGGAGAAATTGTTTACTCCGTTTATAAAGAAACGGATTATGCCACCAACTTAGACACGGGTCCTTATCGTCACAGTAACCTAGCTAGATTGGTAAAAGAGGTACGGCAAAACCCAGAACGAGGAAAAGTCCAAATCGTCGATTTTCAACCCTATCGTCCCTCTTACATGGCACCGGCTGCGTTTATCGGCGCTCCGATTTATAATGGCCCGCACCTCGTTGGCATTTTAGCCGTGCAACTTCCCGTTGATGAAATTAACAATGTCATGACCAACGGGCAAGAATGGGAAAAAGCTGGCATGGGAACGAGTGGTGAAACTTACCTCGTCGGTTCCGATTTAACTATGCGCTCCATCTCTCGCTTTTTGATCGAAGACCTCGAGGGCTATAAAAAAGCCTTACGGGGGGCAAGACTTCCGGATACTCTCATTAATACCATCGAGCAACTCAATACCTCCATTCTCCTGCAACCCGTCGATACCCA
>JBFRWJ010000617.1:0-11350 GCA_051439525.1 Spirulina sp.
GCGATCGCGCTTGCTCGGAAGACGCAAATCATGTGACTATCATCAAGGTCAATCTCGAAACACTTTAGCAAAACACCTTTAAAACCATGACAAATCTGACCGAAAATCAAAGCTCTACTCTGAAAAATGCCGCCTACATCCAAGAAAGTGATTTCGAGAGTCTCGTCACCGATAATTCGCTGGTTGTCGTTGATTTTACTGCACCGTGGTGCGGACCTTGTCGCGTTATTGCGCCGTTAATCGATCGCTTGGCTCGGGATTATGAAAATCGCGCGACTGTTGTCAAGGTTGATATCGAACAAAACAAAGCAATTGCCAAAAAATTTAGCGTTCGCAGTATTCCCGCTCTGCTCTTTTTCAAAGATGGAGAACTCGCCGAAACTTTTGTCGGTAAAGCTAAGTACGAAGAATACCAAGAAATTTTAGAAAAATATCTTTAAAAACCATGAAAATTCATCAAGCAATTCGCTGTCCTAATTGTGGCAGTATGGCACGAAGATACTTTTGGATCGATGGTCGAGCATTCTCTCAATCGTCTAAAAATAGTAGCTTGACTCGCACCGAATGTTTAATTTGCGACTATTTTCTAGTCACGTGCTCTCAAACCGGAAATGTTGTTGAATATTATGCGCCAGGAACCAATATGGAATCCGATCGCAAAGACTTGCTCGAAACTAAAAAACAGGAAAAAGTTCCTGCGATCGCGACAATTTAAGAGAGATAGGACTTACGCACCTTGCCCCCTAAATCCCCCAATCCCCCTCCCGTCCCCCTTATTAAGGGGGAAAGCCAAAGGATACTTCGCTTTTCAAGGATGGGGGACTTCCGGTCTGGTTCCCCCCAGATTTGGGGGGCTAGGGGGGCGAAATCTCGTGACACTTCGTAAGTCCTGAGAGAATAACGTTGGTCAGTTGCGCTCATTCGGAAAGCGGATTTTGCATTTCTAAAATCCGCTTTTTTATTGCTGGAAAGATCGGATTAAGAAGAAGACTGAATGTAGTGCACTTGGGTAGGATAGGCAAATTGAATGTCGCGATCGCGAAATGCTTGGAAGAGTGCCAGATTAATTTTTTGTTGTACATCCATATACAGATTATAGTCATTGCTCGCGACAAAATAGACAATTTCGTAGTTCAAACTAAAGTCACCATAGTCAGAGAAATGGACGCGATCGAATGTTACCTCTTCCATGGATTCGATAATTGTTTTGACAATTTCGGGAATGATTTGTAATTGTTCCGGACTGGTCTGATAAACGACTCCAATTTTAAAGGCAATACGTCGCTGTTCCATCCGTTTAAAATTGCGCAGGCGAGATTCAGTTAAATCAGTGTTAGACATCACAACTTCTTCCCCGCTCAAACTTTTGATGCGAGTTGTTTTAATGCCAACATGTTCTACCGTTCCCATATAATCGCCAACAATAATAAAGTCTCCTAACTCGAAAGGACGGTCTAATAAAATCGAAAAATAACTAAACAAGTCCCGTAACAATCCTTGGGATGCTAGGGCGATGGCGACTCCACCGATTCCCAAACTTGCAACGAGAGCTGAAATATCAAAACCCAAATTGTCCAGTAAAAAGATACCGCCAACGATCCACAAGGAAACGCGAATTGCTGGGATAATTGCATTAAAACTCTGGGTTAAAGTTGGATTATCTTGAGTGAGTAAATAAAGTCGGAGCAGAGATTCAAAAATCTTGGAAATCAGTTTAATTGCAATAATTGTTGTGACAATTATTAAACTCACATTAAACGTTTTTTTCAGAATGGGGTGCAAATTGAGATTATCGATCGCGAGATAAATCGTTCCCAAATAGAGTAGAGGAATTAAGGCTTTTTCAGAGAGCCGCAATAAGGTATCGTCAATTGTTGTTTGCGTTCGCTTGACCAGCCGTTCCAAAGATTTAAAAATAACGGTTCGGAGGGAGTAAATGGCAATAAAACCGATGAGAAAAATGGCCAAAGCCATTAAATAATCAATAATTCGGTTATTGAGGAATTCGCGATCGAGAATTTCTATGAGCATTTTGGAGCTACAGGAGTGAATTTTTTAATCGACTTATTGTGCAATCCCTTCTCGAACTTGGGAAAGTAATACAGAAATTGCGTGCTTTACTTCCCGAGAAGATAGGATTTCTTGTAATGCTTCTTCAAATTGTTCTTCCGTATGGCATTCTGCTTCGTCTTCTTTCATTAAATATCTCGATACTAACTTTTTGACCAATATCGGATAAAGTTCTATGGGATATGATATTTGTACAATTGAATAGGTATAGTTATTGAGGGCGGGAACTTTGATTCTAAGAACATAAAAAAACTCTTTCTCTACTTGCTGCTTTGATTTTAAATATGGATCTGTTCTTTGCTGAATTTTTTCCAGTGCTATGACTTCACCAATCAACAATCCTTCTGTTAGATTACTCAGAATTGCTGCTTGCTCCTTCAAAATTGTATACGGAGTTCGTAAGTGTTCGGGTTTCGGAATTTCACCCCAAAGATTTTTCCTGATTTTATCCATTTTGTGACAGCCTTTCAATTTCTATTTTTACCATTATCGGCAGATGATCGGAGAAAGAGGATGAAATTTTACCACTTTCTGTTAACAAATTATTTTCGCCTATTTGAGAAATAATCTGGAAACCATCTGGTAAAAAGTAGTCTAGTAAATCCGGTCTGAGTAGAACTTGGTCGAAAGTATTCCAAAAGTAATTGATGTAATCGCTAGAACTATGATAATACGTTCCGGGCGCTCCGGGGGATAAATCTCCCATTCGCCCCCAAATCGGATTATAAAAGAACGGTTTTCTTTGTCCTTGTACCGTGCGATCGCGTTTGCGGGCAATCTGTTGAGTCATTACAGCGTGAAATCCATCGGCTGCAATTATTCCATCTTCAAATGGATTCATATTCAGATCTCCAATCACTAGAGTTCGTCTATGACCGACTTGGTTTTCTGCTTCTTGAATCATTTGTGCTATTCTAACAGAATTCAAGAGTTGAGAAGGCTCATTCCTATGAAGTTTGCTGGGGAGATGAGCAGAAACTAAGAGAAAATCCCGACCAATTGGAGGAACGATTCTCTGGATTGAGACTCGTCCTTCCTCTGCGATCGGCTGAATTGAGTTGAGAGAATACCGACAAAAAAATGATAAATGAGTCGATAAAGTGGTTGGAGTAAAATAGAGTTGTTCTCGCTCTGAATTTAAAGCAATTTGAAGATTGGGCGGAGAAATTTCTGATTCTGCTAAAATTAAAATATCCACTTCATATCGATCGCAAAGCCAGACAAGTGCATCGATTAGGTACTTTTTGTTAAGATTCCAGAAAAGAATGGTCGCCATAGTGCTGTTAAATGAGAGGCGATCGCGGCGATCGCATTGCCAGATTGAGTCAATATTCTTACAGTTTTGAGTTTAGGGGAATTTGGGGGCGCGATCGCATTTCTGCTTTCAATGATTTTATCAGAGCGTTGAGCTAGCGATCGCATTTGATTAAAGCGTGGGAATGTCATAAAATAGAAGCATAAGTATAATAATTTAGCTGTAGAAGCAAAAAAAGATATTTCGAGATATCTTTGCCAAGACTCATGACTTCAGTATCTCAGAAAAAAGCCGAGATTATTCGGACGGAACGCGGTCTCTCGATATCGGGAACTCGCATTACTTTGTATGATGTGATGGACTATCTCACCGCAGAATATCCTCCTAAGTTCATCCGAGCAATGCTTTCTCTGACAGAGGAACAAATCGCTGTTGCGCTTGCTTACATCAAAACCCATCGTCAGGAGGTGGAAAGAGAATATCAAATCGTTCTCAAAGAAACGGAGGAATTACGACAATTTTGGGAGGAAGAAAATCGCGAATTATTTGCTAGAATTGCGGCGAAACCTCCGAAACCGGGAACGGAAGCAATTTGGGCAAAACTTCAAGCAGCCAAGGCTAAATTGGAGCTGCAGGAGTGAATTTTTTAATCGACCATAATCTTGAAGGACAAGCTCGAATTTTATTAGGAAGTCTCGCCAGTGCAGGATGGCTCGATTTTATTCCCATTCGTTTTATTACGTTTGAAGCAGTAGGATTAGCAATTGATAGCAGCGATCGCGTAGTCTGGAAATTTGCTCAAGAAAATCGCCTGATTTTGCTGACGGCTAACCGAAGAATGAAAGGAGAAAATTCTTTAGAGGAAGTCATCCGAGAGGAGAATACTCCCACGTCGTTACCCGTGTTGACTATTGGTAATGTCGATCGCTTGTTGGTCGAACCCATTTATCGAGAACGTTGTATCAATCGTTTGATTGAAATTGCTGTTGATATTGACAATTATCAAGGCACAAGGCGAATTTTTATCCCCTAATATTCTACAATATCCAGTTGGTTTTGGAGATGCGATCGCATTTTCATCAGAGATTATTTATATTGCTCCCAAACACGGTTGTCACAAGCATTGCTGACTTCTGCTGCAATTTCGAGGAACTCTTCACCAAGGCTTTTATCGGGCTTGCGAAGGATGGGATGGTGTTGCAGACGGTTACAGGAATTTTGAAGCCACTCTTTCCAAGATGCCCACCAAAGCCGTAGAGTACCATCAAAACTTCCACTAATAATACGCCGACCATCAGGACTAAAAACTATTGATTGGACATCATCACTATGACCTTGAAATGGAGAACCAATAGGATTACCTTGTAAATCCCACAGTCTTATTGTTCGATCTTTACTACCACTAACAATTCTTTGACCATCAGGACTAAAAGCTAACGATTTAACTGCTCCTTCATGTCCCCGAAAAGGTTGTCCAATTGGATTTCCTTGTAAGTCCCATAAACGTATAGTTCTATCTGGACCACCACTGACTATAAGCTGACCATTAGGACTGAAAGCGATCGCCCAAACTGTACCAAGGTACCTTTCAACCTCTCTGTGTGCTTCAGAATTTTTCCATATAACATTACCTTCTATATCTAACAATGCCAAGAGCCTTCCTCCTTTAAGTATATGTCTTCCATTGGAATCAAAAACAACCTCTCCCGATGTATAAAAACTTGCTCTTTCATCAATTTGTATTGAGCGAAATTGCTCTGCAAGAACATTGTTTAAATTCCATAAGCCTATAGATCCATCATTATAACTACCGGCCATCATTGTACTATTTGGACTAAAGGTTAATGAATAAACAGAATTTTTATTTCCTTGAGATAGTTTTGTAAGTGTATTTCCATTCATATCCCACAAATACACAGTTCCATCATCACCACTACTAGCTATAGTTTTGCCATCAGGACTAAAAGCCACCGAATAAACAGGATTTTCTTGTTCATGAAGTATTCTTACCATTGTTTTTTTATTAAGATCCCATAAACGAACAGTTCCATCATCACCGCTACTCACTATAAGCCGACCATCTGGGCTAATATCTATTACCTGAATGTTACCTTTATGACCTTGGAAAGGTATATTAATATTAGCATCCCAAAGTCGTAAGGTATCATCGGTGCCAATGCTTAAGATGTGTCGATCTTCTCGATCAAAAGATCCCAATAAAACTGTATCATTATGTCCTCGAAGAGGTTCACTAATAGCATTACCCGCTAAGTTCGATAATCGTAGAGTACCATCCTGTCCACCGCTAACAATTTGCTGCCCATCAGAGCTAAAAGCAACTGACAAAACCTCATCATTATGATCCCGAAAAGGCTCACTAATTGCATCACCTTCTAGATTCCACAAACGCACTGCACGATCTTTCCCTCCACTAACAATGTGTTTTCCATCAGAGCTGAAAGCAACAGTTAATACTTCTCCTTGATGTTTTTGAGAAGAAGTATTAATGAGATTACCCTGTAAGCTCCACAGTTGAATTCCGCCATCAGGCGACGCGGTAGCAAGTTGCTGATTATCAGGGCTAACACTAATACTCTTGATTAGCAAAGGATTAACGGCAAGGTTATAGCTTCCACCTTTTTCATCTGATGACGCTACTACAATTTTATAATTTCCAGCTTCGCGTAGAACACCTCGCAAAACCCATCGATTTTCTGCAAATGAGTTGCTTGCAATGGTTTCTCCTTCAGAATTGGTTAATTTGAGAGATATTCTACTGAGTTCGTTGCTCTCTATAAATGCAGTAATTTCTTGCCCTGCTTGCCCTTGAAATGAATAACTATCCTGATATTTAAATGAACTGTCAATAATTTTATTATTTTCATTTAAACTTGCACCAACTTTTCTAATTAAAGGCTTATTGGCTAACCATTCTTGCCATCTACCATTAACGATATTTCTAACAGCAATTGACCCATCACTTAACGTTGCAGCAATGATCGAGTTATCCGCACTAAAACTCGCACTGATAACATTGAAGCTGGTCGTTTCTTCATGTGACTCAATCAATTTACCATCTAGTTGCCATAATTTTACTATGCCATTCCTACCTACGGAGGCAATACTCTGATTTGTGGTAAACGATACTGATACTACAGCATCATCGTGAGCAGCAATAGGTTCTTCCCAAATTTTATGGCCGCGCAAATTCCATAAGTAAATCATGCCATCACTCCCACTGCTCACAATATATCTATTATCCGGGCTAAATGCTGCTGATAAAATCTTCCCTTCCTGTCCCTGAAAAACTACTTGCTCTTTCACTTCCTCTGATGCCCGCAGCATACTAGATTCCACCACCGAACGAACATCCGAGATAAGAGCAGAATCCATATTAGGGGATAATTCTCGACTTTTAATTGTGGCGTGCATCGCTAGTATCAACCCTTCTGCTGCTCGTGCTGTGGGTAAATAGTTTAATACCCGTGTAGATTGCTCTCGCAAACCTGCAACAAAAGCTAAATCTTCTGCTCTACGCTGTCGATCCGCAGCTTGTTTCCAGCCGATCGCGGCAATCACGCTCAAAGGCACCGTCGCCCCCAAAAACGCGATCCCCATAAAAACAGCAGCCCGACGCGCCCGCTTTGCCCAATTCACGGGTAAATTGGTATTGACCCAAGCCAAATCGAACACTTGGCGATAAATGGGATTGCGCACCAACAAAACCCCATCTGCCAGCCGTTTCACCACCCCCGAGAGCTTGAGATTCGACTTGACCAAAGATTGCTCCTCATCCGCGATCGCCACCTTCCCCCGCCAAATCTCCCGATACACCGTCAACCCCGCCGTAATATCCGGCGATCGCCGGGTCAGCATATCTCGCACGAACTGCAAATTCGTATCCTGCTTGCTGGCATCCCCGAAGAAAATGCGATGCACCAACTCACTCACCGCCACCTCAGACCAGCGATCGCGATTCTCCTCCCGTAGCGTTTGACACAACCGTTGCGTCAGATAGGGATGTCCCCCCGTCCAAGCCAAAACCCACTGTAACACCTGCCTTGCCTCTCTTTCCGGCAAACCCAACCCCACCGCCAACGGAAATGCTTCCGTAAAGGTAAAATCCGTTAAATCCACCCGTTGCCCGATATTAAAAGGCGTGCGCTGGGGATTGCGAATCAAATCCGTCGGAGTCGCCACCCCAAACAAGACAAAAGAAAGCCGAGCAAACCTCGTATCTTCCGCCCGGGACAGGTAAAACGAGCGAATGGCAATGAAAAAATCATCGGTAAAATCGAGATTGAGGGTCGTGTCGATCTCGTCGATAAAAATCACAATCCGCCCGGAAATCTCCGCCAGCAGCACCTCCTCCACAAACTGAGTCAGCCGTTGCGTCACCCCCAAATGTTGATGCTCCCGCCACCACTCCATCAATTGGCGTACCAGTCCCAACTGGCGGCAAATCGTCGTCAATAAGCCCCAATACCACGCTTCTGCCTCGAGTTGGGTGCCAATCCGCGTCAAATCCACCACCGCCGTGCGAATCCCCTGTTCTCGCAAAACATTCGACGTTTGCACCATCAAACTCGATTTTCCCATTTGACGGGGAGTCAACACGTAGGCAAAAACCCCACTGCGACAGAGTGCCAAAAGCTCCCGATCTGCCTCGCGAGACAAGTAAACGCCACCGCCTGCCTGTACCGTCCCCCCTGCAACAAACGTCACCAAATCAGCCATGCAGATGCTCCCGGAAATATCCCTCGTACAATTGACAGCGAGGCACCACCTTGCGCCCCTCCCGACGCACCAACCCCGCCCCTCGCAACCGGAAAAATACCCGCTCGTCGGGGCAGGTTTGACGGTTACAAACCTGTAGCAACCCCTGTGCTAGAGTTTTATGGTCGTATATCCGCGAGAGGTGATGTCTGAGATGATCCCCAAACGCTCCAGACTCCTCCAAACTGCTCTCAAACAACTCATTTGCCGACATCTGCCCGCTTGCCACCACATACAGCGCCCGCCGCACCAAATAAGGATGTCCGTGCAATAATACCATCAAGCGATCGCATTGCCGATCGCCAAAAATACCCCCGTGACGGCGATCGAGATCCGCCACTTGCGCCGCCGAAAAGTCCGTCAGTTCGAGAATTTGCCCCACATTAAACGGCGACTGATTCAAATCCTCGATTAACTGATAGGGTTCCGTGGAAGTCACCAACGCCAAATCGAGCTGCTTCCAGATCGGTTCCATTGCCCGGCTATTGTGCCACCCCCGCAACATCCCGAAGAAATCGGTACGGAAAGGGGAGGCAAACATCGCCTCTACCTCATCCATTGCCAGTACGATCGCGCCGCCCACTTCCGGCAACAGGTAATCTTGCAAGTAGTAAGTACAAGCGAGGGGATTGCCCATCAAGCCGTTATCCTGCCACCATTGCCCCGTCTCGTCCTCCACTTGCAGCCGCCGGGATAACCATTGGCAAAACTGACGATAGAAGCGATCGGCATCCTCTAAAGCTGCCTTGTCAAAGAATTGAAAATCCAGAAAAACAACCCGCTTTTGCTGCTCCCGGGCGGCATCGAGAAGGCGAATCAACAGGGAACTTTTCCCCATCTGTCGCGAGCCCTTAATCGTAATCGTCACCCCTTGTCTGCCAATAGTTTCCAGAGCGATCGCATCGGCAGGTCTCTCCACATAAAACCGAGATTCGGGATTCATCGTCCCTTCCGGCAATTCGAGGGGTTGCGCCATGGGAGTCGGTGCGGGCAAGTCTTCTGGGGGAGGGGGTTCGAGCAATTCTTCCTTTTGTTCTGGAGACGCGATCGCCAGTGCTTCCCCTTGTATTGCCCGCTCCAACTCGGCGATTAAACCCGGCGTATCCGTCTCGTCTCCCCAAAACGCCCAGTTAATCTCATTCAGATACTCGCTCAAAGGATATTGAAAAGGCTGCCGATAAGCCAATCGCACGGGCAAAATTTTCGGTTTTCCCTGTTGGTAAGCTAACTTGTGAGTCTTTTGGACTTCTCGCATGACCATCTCGCTCTTAACCGACGCTGCCGAGAGCAAAACAATCAAAAAATCCGCTTGTTTGAGCTGAGCGTCAATCCATTCCTGCCACTTTACCCCAACGAGCATAAATTGGTCGATAACTGCCTCGTGAGTTTGACCCAACACCCGATGCAATTCGAGCGCAACCGTTTCATCCGGGACGACATCCCGCTTGTAGCTAATGAAAACACGAGCGGGGGTTATCGGCTCGGGAGAACCTGTTTTTTGCAAAAGTACGGGAGTCAGGGACTCCTGCAACCCCTCCATGGCGATCGCGGTACACCCCCACTGATGGGCAAAAGCATAGTCCCGTCCGTTTCCGAGGGCATCGTAGAACCCGATCGCGAAGTTCAATGCGGCGCGATCGCCCACCTCCTGACTCATGCCAATTACCGTACCGATATGTTCTGCGATCGCTTCTGCTTGGATTTGAGAATGGCAAGCATTGAGCAAGACGCACTCGACTTGCTCCTTCAACAAACCAAACATTTGTGCGAGAGCTTCTCCGCTCACGATTTGGGCTTCTCCCGTCCGATCTTCCAAAACGAGACCTTTCGCCCCCGCCCCATGCCCGGAAAAATGGACGATTTGGGGCTTTTCGTCAAGGATGGCGCGCTGCATATCCAGAGGGCGCGTCGCCCATCTCGCCTTGACAATAAACGAGTTGCTCTTCTGCGATCGCCTCAGTCCCTCTTCAATCTCTCGCACTTCTTCATCCAGCCGCAATTGAGTCGTTCCCTTCGGATTCGCCGCCAGAATTAAGATAGTTTTTAAAGGAGAAACGCCGGGCATAATCTCTCTACCATGTCGATCCTGTAGATACTAGGTTAGCACGAGCGATCGCACCCAACCAAAATGAAGATACGCGATAAAATAGTAAAGCATTTTAACGATCTCGCGATCGAAGAATTAACAATGCAATTAGAAGATTATTTTGACTTTCAGCGTCCCGACGATATTCGTCTCAAGGGCACGCGAGTTGGCATCGAAAACATTCTCTACGAATATCTATATCGCAGTCGCACTCCCGAGGAAATTGTTAATTGTTTCTCTACGATTACTTTAGAGCAAGTTTATGCCACAATCCTTTACTATTTGCATGATAAAGAGACAGTCGAACAATATCTTAGCAATTGGTTGGAGTGGGGACATCAGCAACGAAAAGCCCAAGAACTCAATCCACCACCGGGTATTACGCGATTGCTGAAATTGAAAGCAGAACGAGAAGCAAAAGGGAAAATCTCGCGATCGCAATCCATTTCAATGGATTTTTTGTATGAGGCAGGGATTTTCAATCCCTGACGGATCGACAATGAGCAGGACAATCTCATTACCGATATTATTTTCTCAACTTCCATTTAGAGCGAGGGGAGTCAAATCAATTCAAAAATGGTCAAACGATAAAATAGTAAATCCAGAAATTCTCATACTTTTGAACTTTGAATTCATAATTTTGTATTGAGGAGAAACCCAACCATTCGGTTAGAGCCAATTGCGGTTAAAACTTAAGTCCGGTGACGAATTCGCAATCGGACTTAAATCCTAAGACCGATTGAGTAGAAGAGATGGCAGGGAAAGTCTTGAAAACCAGAGCAATCGCTCCCATACAATTCGAGGGTTTTCCTTCGGGATTAAGAAGAAACCCAACCATTCGGTTAGAGCCAATTGCGGTTAAAACTTAAGTCCGGTGACGAATTCGCAATCGGACTTAAATCCTGAACCCGATTGAGTAGAAGAGATGGCAGGGAAAGCCTTGAAAACAATTCGCGATCGCTCCCATACAATTCGAGGGTTTTCCTTCTCGATTGAAGAGAAACCCAACCATTCGGTTAGAGCCAATTGCCATTAGAAATTAAGTCCGGTGGCGAATTCGCAATCGGACTTAAATCCTGAAACCTGTAGTTGGTAGAGTCCGTCGAAATTTTCAACGCTACCATTGTTGAAATTGCAGGAGTGGGAAAACATTTGGCGATCGC
>JBFRWJ010000618.1:0-15340 GCA_051439525.1 Spirulina sp.
ATAAGAGACAGGCCTAAGGTTAAAGACTTATCCAAGGGGAAAATTGCTCCCGCACCCAACCAGAGGGTGACAACCGTTCCCAATAAGAAAATTGTTGTCGCTAACGGACGACGGAAGGGATTTTGAAACTTGTTGACGTTTTCGATGAAAGGAACCAAAATTAAACCTAAAGGAATTGCAGCCATACAAGCAATCCCTAAGAGTTTATTCGGTAAAATCCGCAGAATTTGGAATGTGGGATAGAGATACCATTCCGGTAAAATTTCCAACGGAGTCGCAAAAGGATTAGCGGGTTCGCCAACGGTTGCGGGATCGAGAACCGCCAAACCGATATTTAACGCGATCGTTCCCATAATCACGATGGGAAACACGTAAAGCAAATCGTTCGGCCATGCGGGTTCGCCATAATAGTTATGACCCATGCCTTTGGCCAGCTTGGCACGGAGTTTGGGATCGCTGAGATCCGGCTTTTTGAGAGTTGACATGATGAATGGGTGTCTCCTGAATTCACGAAATATTGCGATCGCGACTTCGCCTGCGATCGACAAGAATGAGTGGAGGGAAAAAAACAATGGAATTAAAACCATTGTAGGGAAATACCCCCCCGATCGCCAGTTTTGTCCGGGTTTAGAGGGGACCGGAAATGCCTTGTTTGCGGATCATTAAGAAGTGAGCCAACATGAAGACCGCGATCGACCAAGGCAACACAAAGGTGTGCAAGCTGTAGAAGCGAGTCAGAGTTGCTTGTCCGACGGATACGCCACCCCGCATAAGTTCCACCAGTTGATCGCCCACAACGGGAATGGCAGCAGGAACGCCAGAGACGATATTAACTGCCCAGAAACCAACTTGATCCCAAGGGAGAGAATATCCGGTTACGCCGAAACTGACGGTAATGACAGCGAGAACGACTCCCGTCACCCAAGTTAATTCCCGAGGCTTTTTGAAACCCCCCGTCAGATAAACTCGGAAGACGTGGAGAATCATCATCAACACCATCATGCTGGCGGACCAACGATGAACGGAACGGATCAGCCAGCCAAAGTTCACTTCATTCATAATGTACTGAATGGAATTAAAGGCTTCCGTCACCGTGGGCTTATAGTAGAAGGTCATGGCGAAACCCGTAGCAAACTGGATGATGAAGCACACCAACGTTACACCACCCAAACAATAAAAGATATTAACGTGAGGGGGAACGTACTTACTGGCAATATCATCTTCGATCGCCTGAATTTCCAAGCGTTCTTGAAACCACTGATAGGCTTTTGATTCTCTGGCTTGCTTGATAAACATGAAGTCCGAATTCCTTAAGGAAAAAGTTGTCTGTCCCGCGCCTAACTTTTGGGGAAGGGGGGAGGATATTGAAGAAAGTATAAAGGACAGGGGAACGAAACCCCAGATCGCAACGGGAGCAAGAATTCTTAAACTCCCTATTAAAAAATGTAACACGAAGGCAGGATGAAGGAGGAAGGAATTTCGGAAGGAGGAAGGATGAAGGAGGAAGGAGGAAGGAATTTCGGAAGGATGAATTGTTATCCTCTCCCCCTTCTCCCCGACTTCCCGATTAGAATATAAAAAATTAGTTAAAGACGACCTATGGGGAAACAAAGATTTTGGTTGGGATGGTTGGTGGCGATCGCCGTGGTGGTGTCCGGGTTGGCATGGACTCCGCCGGCGTTGGCGTTTACGCAGGATCAGAAGGTATTTTTACAGGCATGGCGGATTGTCAATCAGGCTTACGTCGATGATGGCTTTAACGGGCAAAATTGGTGGTTTATGCGCCAGAGGTATTTGCGCCGTCCCTTTCGCGATCGCGAGGATGCTTACGAGGCGATTGACGAAATGCTGGCGACGTTGGACGATCCCTATACCCGCTTGCTGCGTCCCGAGGAGTATCGCAGTTTGCAGGTGAGTACATCGGGGGAATTGACCGGGATCGGCGTGCAAATCAACCTCGAACCCAAAACGTTGCAATTACAGGTGATTAGCCCGATCGCGGGGTCTCCGGCAGAAAGTGCGGGGGTGCGTGCTGGCGATCGCATTCTCGCCATTGATGGGATTCCCACCCAAAATCTTTCTTTGGACGAAGCGGCGATGAAAATGCGGGGGAAAGTGGGAACCCAGGTGGAACTCACTCTCGAGCGGAAGGACGAAACTGAGGGCGAAACCGTAGAAATCATCCGCGATCGCATTGCGCTCAACCCTGTCAGCGCTCATCTCGATACCACAAGCGGTACGATTCCCATTGCTTATCTACGTCTTTCTCAATTTAGTGCCAATGCGACCCGAGAATTAGCCCACGCGATCGCGGATCTCGAAGCCCAAGGGGCAATGGCTTATGTTCTCGATTTGCGCAACAATCCGGGGGGACTTTTGCAAGCGGGAGTCGAAGTGGCTCGTCTTTGGCTCGATGACGTCCCTATCGTTTATACGGTCAATCGTCAGGGGATTTTAGGTAGTTTTGAGGCGGGTCGCGACGCGATCGTTCAAGCTCCCCTCGTGGTTTTAGTCAATCAAGGTTCCGCCAGTGCCAGTGAAATTTTAGCCGGTGCCTTGCAAGATAACCATCGCGCTCAATTATTGGGAGAACAAACCTTTGGCAAGGGATTGATTCAATCTCTTTTTGAACTTCCCGATGATTCCGGTTTAGCCGTGACGGTGGCAAGGTATGAAACCCCCAGTCATCGCGATATTAATAAATTGGGGATTACCCCCGACAAAATCGTCCCCCAAGAACCGATTTCCGTCCTCGAAGCGGGCAGCGAAAGCGATCTCCAATATCAGGCCGCCGTCCGGTTACTCGAGGCCAACTCCATGCTCGCCGATGCGTCATAAGTCGCGCCCAAAATTGCGATCGCGCTTAACACTCTAGGCAGATGTTTTTCAACACATCTGCCTCGACTTTTTGACAAGTCAAAGAGACAATAGCATTGACTTTCATCTCTCTTGCACCCGATGAGTACGATTCCTCAATTCATTATCGGCTTGGGAAACCCCGGCGCAAAGTATCAGAAAACCCGTCACAATATTGGCTTTGACGTACTCGATAATTTGGCACAACTGTGGCAAATGTCTTGGCAGGAAAACCGCCGTTTTAAAGGCTATTTTTCTGAGGGACGCGCTTTCGGAAATCAGAAAATTTATTTACTCAAGCCCCTAACTTATATGAATCGTTCGGGAGAATCGATTCGCGCGGTCATGGATTGGTACAAACTCGAACCGGAATCCTTATTAGTCATTTATGATGACATGGATTTAGCCTTGGGACGGCTGCGCATTCGCTTATCCGGGTCTGCGGGGGGACATAATGGGATCAAGTCCGCGATCGCGCATATTGGCGGTCAAAATTTTCCTCGCCTTCGTATTGGCATCGGTCAAAAAACTGCCGAAAAAGAGGCAATTTCTCATGTTTTAGGCAAGTTTGCCCCCGAAGAAAAACCCATTGTTACTGAAACGATCGAACTGGCGATCGCGGCTGTCGAAATGGGGCTGAAAGAAGGCTTGGAAAAAGCCATGAGTCTTTATAACGGGCGATCGGTCGAATTGTAGAGTCCTGTCTTTAAGTTTCTGTTGAGATTGGGGTAACTGAATTTAAGGACTTTTCATCTTCTTTATGTTTCTCGTTTTTGTTGTTCCCTTTTGGGGATTTATCATTTTGAGGTCGTCCCAACAGAGCAAAATCTTTGCGCGTGGAAAACTGAGGTAAAATCTCGCGAATAAAAGCATCGGCAGCTTTAGAACGGTAGCGGGTGGGATTGATAATGACTGCTAAAGTCCGCTTCACCGTCATATTTTCAATCGTAGCGCGGTGGAGGATTTTCATCCGCAATTCCTTTTCGATCGCCGAAACGGAAACAAAGGAAGCCCCCAAACCCGACTGCACGGCATTTTTAATCGCTTCAATGGAATTGAGTTCCATTTCGATTTTCAAGCGTTTGGGGTCAATATCTGCATCCGTGAGGACGCGATCGATGACCTTGCGAATGGTGGATTGAGAATCGAGAGCAATAAAATTGAGTTTATACAGATCTTCGCGTTGAATGGTACTTAATTTGGCAAAGGGATGGGACAGGGGTAAAATCAGTGCCAGTTCATCCTCGGCATAAGGTCGGATTTCCAGCACGTCTTGCAATTCTGCCGGTACCTCACCGCCGATAATAGCCAAATCGACTTGACCGTTAGACACGCTCCAAGAGGTGCGACGGGTAGAATGAACCTGTAACTGAACGGCAACATCGGGATAGTGCTGGCGAAATAATCCGATCATGCGGGGAAGCAAATAGGTTCCCGTGGTTTGGGACGCCCCCACGATCAGGGTTCCCCCCTGTAGATTTTGTAAATCCTCGATCGCCCGACAGGTTTCCTGACAGAGACTGAGAATTTTTTCCCCATAATTGAGGAGGAGATGCCCCGCTTCGGTTAATTGAGCCTTGCGTCCGCCGCGATCGAACAAATGAACGTCCATTTGCTTTTCGAGGTTTTGGACTTGCAAGCTCACGGCGGGTTGAGACACGTAGAGACTATCTGCCGCACGCTTAAAACTCCCCTCAGTCGAGATAGCTTTGAGGATGCGCAGTTGGTCGAGGGTGAAGGGAATTTCCGACATAATACCCAAAGAAAAAGTAAAGGGTTTGGGGACTCCAACACTCACAGTCGATTCAACGATCTGATTTAATGAATTTATAGATTAATTTTGCGCTTGTTGCGCGTCCCCTGCTGACTTTGACAGTATCACAACCGGGGAACGGTTAATCTGAGAATCATTAGGTTTACTTAACCAAGCCTAGTGAAACCTTGCCTTTGCTGGATTATTAAAAAACATTAAAAATGATCGATTCATGGTTTACGGCCAGTCACGGAACGATGTTAGCGCTGTTGTTGGGGTTTGCGATCGCCCATAGCGGCTTGGCTGGGTTGCGAAGTTGGGGAGAAAGTCAAATTGGCGCGAGACTCTATCGGGTGCTCTTTGCTCTCGTGAGCCTGCCGTTGGCAACGGTTTTAATTATTTACTTTTTTAACCACCGCTATGATGGTTTAATTTTGTGGCAGGTGCAGGGCGTTCCGGGGATCGAAGCGATCGTTTGGACGCTCAGCGCGCTTTCCTTTTTCTTTCTCTACCCCGCAACCTTCAATCTTCTCGAAGTTGCCGCCATCAAAAAACCCCAAGTTCACCTGTACGAAACAGGGATCGTTCGCATTACCCGACATCCGCAAATGGTGGGACAGGTCATTTGGTGCGTTGCGCATACTCTCTGGATCGGCAGTACCTTTACGGTGCTGACTTCTTTGGGGTTGATCGCCCATCATCTGTTTGCCGTCTGGCACGGCGATCGGCGCTGGCAACAGCGTTACGGGGAGGCATTTCTCAAAGCCAAGGAACGAACTTCAGTGATTCCTTTTCTTGCCATTCTCGACGGTCGCCAAACCTTAAAATGGCAAGAATTTCTTCAACCGGCCTACTTGGGAGTCATGGCATTTATCGCCTTGCTCTGGTGGGGACATCCTTGGTTAATAACCGCCACCGCTCGAGTTCCTTGGTAGTCATCAGTCACCAGTCACCAGTTGGAGAGGAGAAGAAGAGGAGGAGATGCACAAAATTCATCCTTACATCCCTCATCTTTCATCCTTTATCCCTCATCCTTCCGAAATTCCTTCATTCTTTCTTCTCGATTCCCCTAGCATGGGATCCCGATTGGATGTAGCATGATCCCAAGATTAATAAAAACCCCCATTTAAAAACCCCAATACCCCAAATGCGCCATCTCTGCGAATCGAACTTTAACCAGCAAGTTTTAGCCTCGACACAGCCCGTTTTCGTTCATTTCTGGGCTCCTTGGTGTAAATTGTGTCGAACTATCGAGCCGATTTTGCTTAAATGTCAGGCAGAAAGCGATCGACCGATTAAAGTAGTCGGGATTAATGCCGATGAAACGCTTAAACTCGTCAACACCTACCGTTTAAAAATTCTTCCCACGGTTCTTCTCTTTTCCGAAGGACGAGTCATTTATCGCGTTGAGGGTTTTCCCGGACGGGATGAGTTACAACGGACGCTTTCGAGTCTGATAACCACTCCCCTGCAAAAATCAGCATAATTCAGTTCGCAACTCCAATTGAACGCTCCCCAACCCAATCAAAGATTATGGTTGGGGATTCGCTTTCTTAAGCCGTTTTAAGGGGAACTGGAGGGATGTCACCGCTCTAATCTGGATAGAATGAGAAATAGTTGATTTTCTTCATCAAGCCATGAATGCTATCACCCTTAACATTCAAGCGATCGCATCTCTCACCCACGAACAGTTTTTTCAACTCTGTCAGGATAATCGCGATTTAAGATTGGAACGGACGGCGACAGGAGAGTTAATTATTATGCCACCGACGGGATGGATGAGTGGCAATCGCAATTCAAAGTTAACGGCTCGTTTGGAAAATTGGACTGAGAATGATGGGACGGGATTGGCGTTTGATTCTTCTACAGGTTATATCCTCCCTAATGGTGCAGAACGCTCTCCCGATGCGTCTTGGGTTCAACGAGAGAGAATTGAAGCCTTAAATTTACGACCGAATCAATTTTTACCCCTGACTCCCGATTTCGCGATCGAGTTGCGTTCTGCGACGGATACTTTGCAGGGATTGCAACAAAAAATGCAGGAATATCGGAGATGTGGGGTGCGTTTGGGATGGTTAATCGATCCGCAAAATAATCGGGTTGAAATCTATCGTCAAGATCGAGAGGTGCAGATTCTAGAAGCCCCCGATCGCTTATCGGGAGAAGATGTTTTATTGGGGTTTGAGTTGGAGTTAAGAGGAATTTTGAGTTAGGAAAAGAGCAAAACAACTTTTTGAATTCAAAATTAAAAAATTTTGTCAAAATCATTGTCTTGTTCTAAAAGTGTCTCGATGGAAGCTGCTTGTAAATAGCGATCGCTAGTCGGATTTGATAAAAGACTCCATGCGACGGGAATTGCGCGATCGCATCCCCCAATTATCCTATTTTCCTCAGAAACGCGATCGCGGCGATAGAACCTTAAAGATTTATTCGTGTTAAGCGTGACCCAAAGCTAAACCTACGACTAACATTCCCAAGACTAAAAAAGGTTGAGCGCTAGCTTGATATTTAACATCATTCTTCAAGGGATCTCGTAGGAAATACATATCTTGAAAGACGATTTGCGGAATCACCAACAATAACAGGATAGTTGCATAGAGATTCTGATGAATGCTGAGTAAATATGCCGCGACTCCCGCTTGAAAAACATCAATCATGATGACGCAAATCCAAGCCGCAGTTGTCACGCCAAACATGACCGGAAGGGACTGCAAACCCAATTCGCGATCGCCTTCTACGCTCTTAAAATCATTCACCACGGCAATGCCCAAACCTGCCAAACTATAAAACAGAGTCAGAACGATAATCGTCCCATTTAATTCCCCGAATAAGGCATGACCCGCCCACCACGGTAAGGCAATATAACTCGCTCCGAGGGCATAATTGCCCAACCAACCATTTTTCTTTAATTTTAGGGGAGGTGCGGAGTAAATATAAGCTAGAAATGCACCCAATAGGGTTAAACAAACCATCACGGGAAAATCGTGACCCGCCCAAACATCCAATAAGTAACTAACTGCCAATCCTCCTAAGAGTAAAACGAGGATTTGAGCGATAACTTGAGGGACAGAAATTGCTCCCGAAGGAATGGGGCGATAGGGTTCGTTAATGGCATCAATTTCGCGATCGTAGAAATCGTTTAAGGTTTGGGTATAACCTGCCATCAACGGCCCCGATAACAGCATACAAGTTAACGCCATAAAGAAATCATTAACGCTCCAAACATAGCCTCCTGAAGAAGCCGCACCGCAAACGACACCCCAGATTAAAGGAATCCACGTAATCGGTTTCATTAACTGCAAGCGGATCTTCCAAATATTGGTTTCTCCCGATGCAGCCCCTTTCATGCCTAAAAGTTGGCGGGTTTTAGAAGTATCTTGACGTTGTTCTGCGTTTTGTGTCATTTCAGTGAACAGTAAACAGTAAACAGTGAACAGTGAACAGTGAACTGTTCCAACCGCTTCAATTTGGAGGCTTGCGATCTGTAGTTGGTGTTTAGAGAATTGGGATTACAGAGAAAGTATTAAATAATGCTCTTGAAATTTTGCCCCTTTGACAGGTTGTCCCGTTAATGGTGGGGGCAAAATAATATTGCGACGGCGATCGCCCGCTTCCACGGTAATTTCTGTCCCGTATTGGGTTAATTTGACTTGTTTTTTGTCAAATCCGGGTAAAAAGACCTTGACTTTGCGGTTGAGGGGATCGACTTCGAGAGGTTTGGGAATCTCTCCCGCAGCACGAATATTGGGGAGTGCCTCGCCGATCGCGCCTAAATCGTTCGTGTCGGGAAGTTCCGTACAAGAGAGAGGGGCAAATTCTGCGGAGAATTGGGGATCGGCTTTATCCCGATTCCAGAATACTCTACCGACGTGAACCCCTGCCAATTGGGCGCTCCCCCATAAATATTGAGCCATGGCGATCGCAACGGGATCGTTATCGGTCACCAAATATGCCAAAACTCGCTCGGGATCGGCAACTGCATTGATTCCTTCTGCTAATAGGGTTGTAGTTTCCTCGATCGGTTGTTCGGCAAAATTATCCCACGACCAAGATACATTAAAAATTGCCGAGGTAATGGGTTGTATGAAGGGAGAAAGCGCTTTCCCTAAATCCGAATTTAAAATTAATTCCCGGAAGCGACGAATATACCAATTCGTCGTTTCCGGAACTCCCAAGGCACTAATTAATGCTAAATCGGCTGTCCCATCGTAGACGATCGCATCAAACTTGTTGCTGGCATTATAATTGCGAATTTCGTAGAGACCGAGGGCGCTTTCCATGCCCGGAAATATGCCCAACTCTTCTCCGTAGATATTCTTTAGCGTTGAGAAACGCGAGTATTGGGCTTCAAATGTCTTGATTTCTTCCCAGCTTTTTTCCAGCAATAAGGGAGTGTTAAATTGCACCGCCCAGAGATTGGGTTCGACTTCCTCGGGTTCGCTCCCCGGCGATCGCCCCAATAATAACCCAAATGCCGGACTGGGGTCTTGACTGGCGAGAAGGATGCGATCGCCGTTTTTGGCGAGTTTTTTAGCGGCGGCGATCGCGACGGTGGTGCAACCGACTCCGCCTTTGCCTAAAAAGGTTATCAGTTGAGCCATTACAATTTTTTAAACTGTCGTTCTAAACTGCTTTGAGTTCGTCTTCAAAGAACCAGCTAGCGCTTTTATCGTCAAATTCGACGACAACGCCAACACCGCTCCCATCGGTCATTTTATAGCCGGTAATCGTCCCAACTTCTCCGAGTTTCTTGGCGACACCCTGACCGACGCGATCGCGAATCCGACAGATTTTAACTTTTTGTCCGATTTCCATTCCAACTCCAAATTGATAATTCGATGTAAAATTTTGCACATTGCAATACTCTACCGCGAATTCCCCCCAAAATTACTCCAAAAGTTCGCGATCGATTCCGAGGGTCTGAAGTTGTTCGGGAGTCAATCCCTGCAAGCGATCGATTAACTGTTGCCGCTTTTGCCGTTCTTCAGAGGGATCGGTTTCCGTCAGTAGATGTCACTATCTTGACCGTTCGCGAAGCGTCTCCGAAGGAGAATCGCGTACTGTCCGTCGGGATGCAGTTCTTGCAGGACGGGTTCGATGGAGTCAGTTAGCAAGATGCTTTGGGGGGGGATCTTTGAGATTTTTCACAAAAGTACCAGCGAATTCCGGGAGTTGGGTATGGTCGGGAAAAGGGCGAAGGTCTTCTGCGATCTCGGTTGGAGAATGAACCATTGCTCGAATTGGTAATTCTGTATTCTTTCCAGTTTACAGCATCCAGATAAAATCAATCGCGTTTTTAGGACTACAACCCATTCAGTGCGGCTCACCACTTAGCTATAATAAATGCTGGGTTAATATTGTATTGTGGCAACAACGATAACTAAAATAAAAAGATGGAAGATTCAAGCGAGAAGAAAATTGTTTTGGTCGATCTCAATCCTCAAGGTCGAATCAAACAGGTTTCGATTCGACCGGAAGACCTTGCAGCAAAATCAGCAGAGGTGCTTGAAAGAGCAATGGATACCATTGAGGGTATGGCAGAACGTACTATTCAAACAATCGATCGCTTGACGAATAAACCTTCGGAGGTCGAGGTTGAGTTTGGCATTAAGTTAGATGCAGAGGCCGGAGCCTTGATTGCTAAGACTGGCGGGGAGGCGAGTTTAACGGTTAAGTTAGTATGGAAGCGAGACTAGAAAATAGTGAGTAACTTTAGAAAGAAACATCGACATCCTCGCGATTTTACAGTACAAATCCGCCATGCGATCGATGATGATGTCATTGTGGGGACGGGTTTTGTCATTTCTACCGAGGGACAAATTGTCACTTGCGATCATGTCGTGCGGGATGCAAGCGAGTTGGGAGACGTTCGAGAGGGGGTAACTGTTCGCATTTATTTTCCCCAGACAAGCTCCCCAGAAAAACTGTATACCGCTAAGGTAGCTGGTTATTTTGAGAATTCTAATGATGATATCGTTATTTTACAACTCGAGGCGGATTATCTTCCGACTGGTGTAGAAGTTGCCATTTTGGGAACAGCACAAGACTCGGTAGGTCATCCATTCAAGAGTTGGGGATATCGTCGTTTGCGAGACTATTTGGGTTTACCTGCGACAGGAACCATTATCGATTTTACCGAACGTCCTCAGTATCGAATTTTAAAGGCCGATCCGGTCATGCTGGACTCCAAGCATATCGATAGCGGTATGAGTGGAGCACCTGTTCTAGATACGGAACGAGATTTAGTGGTGGGGGTAATTGCTGAAACTTGGGATTCTCAAGGATCGCACAAAGACCGCGATACTTGTTTTGCGGTGGATAACAGAGTGTTAACTTTTGAACCGATGAATTTATCAATTACGAATGAATCACCGTCAGAATCGCTTCAGAATCAAGATATGGTAGAAGAAGAAGCAACTAATGCCGTGAATAAAACTTATTGGAACAATGCCCCGGAATATCGACCCGATGAATGGGTGGGGCGAGATGATTTAATTGGAGTACTGAATGACAATTGGTGCAATGTTAGGCATCGCGTTGTGGGATTGATTGGTTTTGGGGGTGAAGGAAAAACAACCTTAACGCGACGTTGGATCGAGGAGTTATTACACGATAAGAATTTGCCTCAACCTAAAGCAATTTTTTGGTGGGGTTTTTATGAAGAACGAGATTTTGATAAGTTTTTAAATGAAGCACTCAAAGTTTTTATTAGGGATTTTGACCCCGATGAAATGCGATCGACGAGTGTTACGAAGGTCAATCTACTCCAAGATTTATTGCATACAGGTCGCTATATTTTTGTTTTGGATGGTTTAGAAGTTTTACAGCATCCCAAGGGAGATAGTTATGGACTGTTTAGCGATCGCAAATTAAAGGAATTTCTAAATTATTTTGCTGAAAAAGATCATCTTTCATTTTGCGCGATCAACAGTCGTGCGCCAGTTGTCGATCTGTTTGCCTACAATACCTATATTTCTCACGATGTCGAGCATCTCAGTTTAGCAGAAGGTCGTACATTATTACGAAAAATTGGAGTGAAGGGAAAGGATGATGCTTTGAATGAAGTTGTCAAAAAATGGGATGGTTATGTGTTGATTTTAAGTTTGATTGGTTCATATCTTGTTGATGCTTATGATGGGAATGTAAAATATGTTCGCAATTTACCATCACCGACTGAGGAGGACAGTCATTACGAACGAGTCCAGAAAGTTTTAGAGCAATACGATCGCCATTTATCCGCCGCAGAAAAGGAGTTTTTAACAATTTTTAGTGCTTTTCGTTTGCCTGTTGGAGAACGGGCTTTTAACATGGTATTTCGAGGCGAAAAAGGTCTCACGTTGCCTGAACGACAACAGAAATCACACGGCTTTTTCGATTGGTTATTGTCAGGAATTCAGGATTTATTCGAGTTTTTCTTTCCCAGTCCGCGTAGAGCATCCACACGCTTGAGACAAAAATTGAATGTTCCTTTGATTGGATTGGAGAAAAAAACTTTTAATTCAATGATAAATTTGTTAGTTAAATATCGCATTCTTCGAGACAATCCAGATATTAAATATTATACAATACAACCAATTATCCGAACTCATTATGAAAAGCGCTTAAGTCGTTGGGATATTCAAAAAGTTAGAGAAATTCACGAGCAAATTGCTGAGTATTATCAAGCGATCGCAGGACCGATACCAGAAAATCCTAGAAAGGAAGATTTCTTACCTTGGATTGAAACCGTGTATCATCTATGTCGTGCTGAGAAATACGATCGAGCAGCGCAAATTGTCTGGACAAGAATTATGCAGAAAGAGAAGTTTTTGTTTTTAGTCAAACTTTGCGAACATAAAATACTATTAGAATTACTCAGCGAATTCTTTCCAGAAAAAAATATATTCAAAGACCCACAAATAAATAGTGCTACCAGTCAATCATTTATTTTAGGTCAAGTAGTTAAATGTTTAGAAAAATTTGGAAAATTTAGAGATGCCATAAAGTGTGTTCAAAAGGCTTTAGAAATTTCTATTAATTCAGAACATTGGGAAAATGCCACTAGAGCTGTAACTAGATTATCAAGTTTATATGCAAAATTAGGTCAACTTGAGTTAGCTAAGAATTTAGCAGATAAATCTTTGACTTTTGCATTTCGTGCTTCAGACGAAACAGATAAATGTGGTAGCAAGTATTTTCGAGGATGTGTTGCTTATCTTCAAGGGGATTTTCAAATAGCACAGATTTATTTTCAGGAAGCTGAAACTTTGGCAAAAGAATTAAATATTAGGATAGATATTGCTAAACATTTCTTGGAAGCAAACTACATTATATATTTGCACCGCATGAGACATTTAGAACAAACTCGCAACTTAACAAAACAAGAACTGAATATTAGAAAAAAACAAAATCAGCTTGTTTCGATTAGCTCCTATTATAAAGTTTTAGGTGATCTAGAAGCTGATGATGATAATCTTGAAATTGCCAACCAACATTATCAAAAAGCACTTAGTATGGCTCGCAATTATCCCGATCGCTCTGCTCTTATCAACGCACTCTTAGGACAAGGAACTTTTTTAGCCAAACAGAGACGCGATCTAGACACAGCTTACAACAATTTAAACGAAGCATTGAGCTATGCTACTGAAAGTGAATATCGTCTCGCTGAATCTCATATTCGTATTGGACTAGCTTGGGCGCATCTTGCAACAGAGAAATTCAAACTCGCACAAACCGAAGCAGAAAGAGCTAAGAAAATGAGTCAAGAAATGGGCTATCATTGGGGGCAAGTTGATGCAGATGAGGTGCTAGAAGCCTTGAAAAACGAAGAAGTTTCTATTGGATAAATTTTTACGGAAATAGATTGGCTTGGGAGCGATCGCACTTGCCAACAGAGACAATAAAATGAACCAATATGGCGATCGCTTCTCTGTTTGGTATACTAGAGAGTAAACTGAGCCTTCCCCGTGCGATCGCTAATCGAAAAACATTAAACTATGCCAGCGAAAGATCGTTATCATGATTGTGTCAAACAGGCATTAATCAAAGATGGTTGGACAATAGTGCAAGACCCCTTGCGTTTGAGATGGGGGGCTAAAGATATGTATGTCGATTTAGGTGCAGAAAAACTCTTTATTGCCGAAAAGGAAAATACAAAAATTGCTGTAGAGATTAAAACCTTTATGGCTATATCAGAAATTAATGCTTTAGAAAATGCTCTAGGTCAATATTTACTCTATCGTTCTGTCCTGCAAAAAACAGAACCCGATCGCTGTCTCTATCTAGCGATTCCTAGCGATACTTATATTGATATTTTTGAAGAACCAATCGGACAACTTCTCAGAGAAGATTATCAAATTTTGCTCATTGTTTTTGACATTAAATCGGAGGAAATTATTGAATGGATACCTTGTCAACCTACCGAGAACTAATCCAAAAAATCATTATCGGTCATACAGAAATCCCTTATCGGGATGACGTTCAACTGGAAACAATTTTCGATCGCCAGCAAGATCGTTATTTGTTAATGTTGGTGGGTCGGGAAAAAATCAGTCATAGATCGTCAGCAACTAAACGAGTTCATGGTTGTTTGATTCATATGGATATTATTGATGATAAAATCTGGATTCAACGAGATGGCACAGAAGAAGGCGTTGCTTCAGAATTGCTAAATGCAGGCGTTCCCAAAGATAAAATTGTTTTGGCATTTTATGCTCCCGAAATCAGAAAAGAGACGGGTTTTGCTGTCGCTTAAGTCTAGAATTTTAATCGTATAGGCGAGCGCAATCCTCTTATTAAATCTCGCAATAAGATCGATTTTGTCTTTCTTTTAAGGCAATAAATTTCTCACATCGACCCGAGCGATCGCGTCTCCTGCAATAACAACTTCGACCCGCTCTGACTCTCGAAAATCTTGACGCTGCTGATAGGTGGGATTCTCTCCTAAAGGATTGGGTTGCGTATAGACTTCTAACTGTCTTTCTGATAAATTCAGAAGCCAATAAACAGGAATTTTGGCACGAGCATACAGACGCTTTTTCAAGATACGATCGCGCTCCAAAGTTGAATCGGAAATTTCCATAACCAAGGCAACATCTCGACTACCGGGATGGCGATCGAGATAATCTCTCGTTTCTCCTCGCACGATAACGACATCGGGTTCGGGTTCGCTATTTTCTAAAGTAATGGGTTCTTGGGTATCTACATACCATCCTTGCGGTAAAATCGCTTCAAGAGAGGTTCTCGCCAGTTTTGTTGCAGCACGATGCGGGGGATTTTTTGCCATTTTTAAAACCAGCAATCCTTCCAATAATTCAATGCGATCGTTCTTATCGAGAATTCCCGCAGCAATCATCTGATGATATTGTTCTACACTCAAACGCAATAAAGGTTCGTTGAGTTGTTTGTCAGAGGAAGAAGAAGAAGAACTGGGTTGGGATGTTACCGTTGTCATCGCTTGATTTGATGGCTCTATTGTTGATGTTAGCGGAAATATTGGAAATTGAGTCTCGCGATCGCATCAATACAATGAGAGGATGAGGAGTTGTTGTTTTGCGATCGCGACTCATGCTCATTCCTTTGAACCATGCCCAATTTTTTCGGGAGATTCGTTTAATTGCGACGGATATGGATGGTACTCTCACGCGGGGGGAAAAGTTGACTCCAGCTTTATTTCACGCTTTAGAACGCCTTGCAGAAGCAGGGATCGAGGTTTTAGTGACCACGGGACGATCGGCGGGATGGGTGCAGGGG